>CAYQMZ010000543.1:0-5883 GCA_964418725.1 uncultured Pirellulaceae bacterium | reverse complement strand
CCAGGTGGATGCTCGATCAGTTGGATTCCATCGTCAACGGTCCATCGGTATGCAGTCCGGTTACGTGCGGGCCCGCAAGTTGAAAGCTCCCCCACTACCGTGGTTCCATCTGCCGAAATCGCGTAGGCGTCGTTGCGCCCGAATTCAGCGCCGAACGGTAGCGTTTCTGGTCCGTACGTGGGTGACCAAATCCCAGCATCTTCCCCGAAAGTGTTACCCAGCACGACGGAGCCGTCGGAAGATGAGTCCACTGGGCGAGACCTAAAGTTGGGCCAAAAGATCTCTGAATAGCCAGGCACCGCCAGCGAATCACCAGAGAAAACTGCAATGCCGGGATTCGTAGCTTGCGCAGGGTCAAACTCCGACGGCTGAAGCTGAAAGAGCACCGCCGTGAAACCTGAGAAGTCGAACAGTTGCTCCGCGGTTGCCTCAGGATCGAATTCCGGCGACAGCGAAAACTCCAGGGTGTTCTCTTCGAATTGCATGGCCGACAGGTCTCTCGGCATCTGCCTCCCGTCCAATTCAACTTCACCGAACAGCGCAACCTCAGCATAGCCAACGCGAGACAGATCATCGGTCTCGTAGAATTCGTCAACGGTAACAAGGCTGAACCCGTCGAAGCTATCGACCGTGCTTCCGGCTTCCGAAACTAACAGGCCACTCGCCACTGGATCGAAGATCTGGCCCGTTCGTGGATTCCTGACTTGAAATTCGATTGCGCTAAATTGATGGTAACCGGTCGCGAATCGGTTTTGGTTGTGTACGAAAGGCGGCTCTTCGTCATTGCAGTATTCCAGGTGCCCGGTTTGCGTGATCGCGTACTGAATGAAACCTTCGATAGGGTCGCCTGCTCTTAGGCCACCCAGCTCATCGCGAGGATCGTGGACATCAACGAGTCTGCCACTGACATCCCAACGCAAGATCTCTTGTGAGACGCAATGCGGCAACGTTGGCAACCACAAGCCAGAACAAACAAAAAGACACTGAACGATGATGCTGCGACTCAATCGATTGGCTCCGATCTACTGTTGTTGCGGCGAGAATACCACAACACAATCGCGAATAGCCAGCATGCGGAACCACTCGGTTCAGGAACGATAGCCGCCGTCGAAGGTGTCGCGCCGAAGTTTGCCGACATGGCCAAGAAATCTGCAAAGTCAACTTCACCGCTGGCGTCGAAGTCACCTTGGCTCCACAGCCCAGCTGCACCGAAATTTGCCGACAAAGTCAGAAAGTCGGCGAAGTCTACTTGCCCATCGAAATCCACGTCACCTGGCAGACGTTCGACTCGTGATAGCAGAGTCTCCAAGTCACCAACCCCGATCGCCTCGTCACCGTCCAAATCATAGAGCGGGTCACGAGACGTCTCTTGAATCGCGGCAACCAACAAGTCGGCATCATCAACGTCCAGAACATCATCCAAATCAAAGTCACTGCGAAGTGAACCAAGTGGCCAATCGAGTACCGCTACCCACATATCACCTGGACTACCGCTCGCCTTACGGCCCTCGCGGATCGAACCAACAACAGTTCGCCGGTCGTCGGAAATCTGCTCAGCGGTTCCGACTCCCCAAGGGTGAACTTCTAAGCCGTATTCGTCTCGAAAGACTTCTTCCAACTCTCGCATTCCGTGGAGCTGATCCCAGACAAATGCCCGGGTGTCCAGTTCCGGATGAGGACCATTCGAAACACCAACAATAACCTTGCCATCGGCTGACACGCCTCGAGCTACGCTGTCCGTATGGTTTGGGTAGTCAAGCAGCCCAAGGACCTCGACTTGATCGTTCCCAACCTCCCATCGCATTGCATGAAAGTCTTCCTCATCGACGGGAATCCGCCCGGCCACGATCTTCCCATCACTCGAAGCTGCATTCACCAGCGCGTTCCTACCCTCGATAGGATTGGGCACCGTGTGCAGGACCTGCCCTGCGTTATCAACCAGTCCCCTTGATGCGACTAGTGTGCCGTCTTCCAGGTTCTGTTTGATGCTGCCAAGAGATCCGTCATAGGTTCTCGAAACATAGCCGTTAGCTTCGTTCCACGACCAGTAGGTCCGCTCGTCATCTAGCACACTGTATCCGAAAACCGTTTCGCCATCACCGCTAATCGTCAATCCAACTTCACTTGATGAGTCTGCTGCGGCGGGCAGAAACGTATGCCCATGCTCAAGGCTGTACAGAAACACTCTCCTAAAGGTATCGTCACCGTCTTCAATCGAGCCGCGTCCCAGGAACACTTGTCCGTCGTCACTCACGTCCAAGAATCGGTGGCTGATCGAATTCAACTCTGGAGGTGCAGGTACGGTTTCGAAGCCATCTCGAGCAGTCCAGATATACGCGGGCGGCACGACAAACTCATCCGTCGTAGTAATGCTATTGATTTGACCAATCGCGGCGGTTCCGTCTGCCGATACCTTCCTTCCGAACGCTAGATCAAACGGGGCAGGGGTGGGTTGGAAGTAGAACTCAGATCCAGCCACGGTCGCGGTCAGGAATGCCCAAACGCAGGCAGCCGTCATGAAGGTACTACAACCAGCACGTGGAATTGGTTGCCGTAGGTGGTAACGCGACGGCACATTACTGCGGTATAAGACTGGAGAGTCTTGAAAACTGATCATTCTCACACCTTTAGGCATCGAGGGCGGCACAATATCCGATATGACTCGCCTTCACAAATCATGACGAGAGTGGACAGTCAAATTGCTGCCGCAGCCCGACCGCTAATCGATTAGAACCCGCTCGGGCTGATTGGTTCTTCGCCGTTTCTCGTAACCGCCCCCAGTAACACGTCGTTATCAGTACTCTCCGGCACGAACTTGACGGAACCATCAAGCAGCACGACATACACACCACCGCTATGAAATGAGTACATCCCGGCTTGATTGTCAGCATTGATCAGCGGCGTGCCGTCTCGCGGCGATAGGTGATTTTGAAGCTCCTCTCCGCTGATAGCCCACAGCCCTACATTGCCCCACGCCATGATCTCTGGCGGACTGTGTATCTCAAGCGTATCGAGGGTGCCGAAATAGCGGTCCGGCAACCCGGCTCGCTCGAACACAACGATCGTCTTCGACGTACCGTCCGTCACGTGCTTAAAGCTGATCTTTCTTAATCGTTTCTCCCCCATACTGAGCTGAACCGGCTCTCCCCAGGGCCCAGCAAGGCAGGACCGACCGTCCCGATAGCCTTCGGCGGCGTTGTAATCAGTAACTGCGGCGACCATGTCCACGTCGATTTCACCACGATTTAGGTACAAGCCGCGAATCTGCAAGTCGTTGGATGTGCCATGTCCAGGTCGACCGGTGCTAGGGCATGCAAACCCAGGCAGCACCGTTGCCAGGGCTTGCAAGTTTGGTTCATCCGTCGCGTAGTAACTGAAGTCCACACTGTCATAGAGCGACTGCTTTTCAAGAAACGGTAGCAACGCAACGCGCCAGGAGTGAGACTGCATACCCAACAGCAAACCTCGCTCGGTTGCCTCTTTCCCGAGGTACAAGTCAGGCATAAATGAATTAGCGGCGTGGAAACTGTGAACTGCCAGTCCGATCTGTTTCAGGTGATTCGAACACGTCGTACGCCTAGCAGCTTCGCGAGCCGCTTGAACAGCCGGCAGCAAGATGGACACCAACAACGCAATTACGGAAATCACGACCAGCAACTCCACCAGCGTGAAGGCTTGGTTTTGCCGAGCAATACACTTGCTGCCTCCGAGCGGGATAGTACCCGGCGGAGTTACCGGACTTCGACTCTGTTGACTACTCTTGGATGTCGGCATGAACCTCGCCCTCGTCAACGTCCCCACTTTCGTCGCGAACTTGCGTCGTTTCCGTCGACTCAACAACATCCCCCACATTTAGCGGCACTTCGTCTCCATACTCCCAATCTATGAGAAGGCATTCGATGAACTCGATGACTCGGTTTCCGTCAACACGAAGGTCCTCGACCAGTTGCTCAATCATTCGTGCCTTGCCTTCCATCAAAGACTTGGCTTCTTCTGTTCCGTGAATAGCACTTAACGATTGGGCTTCGCCCATCCAAGCTTGAAACATCAATCCCAACTGTACCGAGTTGTTGTAGTTTGGCGTCGAAGCGAGTTTCTTAAGAATCTCGCTGCCCTCGACACACACAGTCCTCGCAAGGGAATGCTGATTGGCCTCGACTGCCACAAAGCCCAGTTCGACCAGCGCTAAAGCCAATGCCTGCTTAGCCTCATTGCTTCCCTCAACAAGGACACGTTGTCTAGCCACCGCCACCCCATGCTGCATCGCATCGACCGCCGCTTGCTCTTCCCCCAGCACGTTCTTCATCGTGCCAATGTTTAGATATGCCATTGAAGCCTCTTTCATGAAGCCAGGGTCGCGCCGATGCCGATGAGCAATGTCAAGATAGAGGTTAATACTGTCGTCCACCGCCAGACGCTGTTGCGCGGTCATGTCTTCCAGGTTTTCGTGTTCGAAAACGATGGGCAAGACGATCCGATCCATGGCTCGGAGAGCTGTCGCCAAGTCTTCCTTTGACCGACGAAATTGTCGATCGAGTTTGCGATTGGCGGCCGACAGTGACTTCGCGTGCTGCCGTTCGAAGTGATACCCGGCGCCCAGTAGTACCAGCGCGGAAAATGTGGCTACGGCGAGCGTCAGACCGTTACGTCGTGCCCACCAGGCAAAGCGTTGCGCATATGTCGGCGGGCGGGCGTGGATTCGATCCCCATCAACAAACCTGCGCAGATCTTCCGAAAACTCTTGCGCGGACTCAAACCGCAACGACGCGTCCTTTTGCATTGCCTTGTGAATGATCGTGGCCAGCGGCGTTGGCACGTCCGGACACAAACTTCGCAGTGAAACAGGCTCTCGGTTTTGAACCTCCGTAAGCAGCTTTGCCTTGTCTCCTGAATCCTGAGCGGCGCGCAGGGCCACCAGTTCATAGAGCGTCGCCCCCAAGGAGTAGATGTCTGTTCGGTGATCCAGCGGCGTTTTCGACCCGCCGGCCTGTTCCGGCGACATATATCGCATCGTCCCCAGCAGATCACCGGTCCGCGTGATCCGGGACTCATTGCTCAACTGCGCAAGCCCAAAGTCTGTAAGCCAAGGTTTGCCATCACAATCGATCAAGATATTGGAAGGCTTGATGTCACGATGAATTACGCCGCATCGATGTGCGTGCGCCAGTGCCTCTGCCAATTGCGCGCCTATATCTGCGACCCGCGTGAAGAACTCGCGGATGTTACTCGACCGAAGCGAACTCCACTGACGTGACGGAGTGTCTTGAGGCGACGAGGCGTTTGCTTCGCTCTCACCGACCGTGCGTGTCGCACCTCTACGCAGCGAGCGAATAATCTCGTTGAGCGCCTGTCCCCGGATGAACTGCATCACAAGGTAGTGCACACCTCGCTCTTCGCCGGTCGCGAAGACTGGCACGATGTTCGGGTGGTTCACGCTTGCCGCAGCGCGGGCCTCATTGCTAAATCGGACCCGATGCAGGGGGTCGACGAGGCTTGCAAATGGCAGCACTTTCAAAGCCACTCTGCGTTCCAGGCTCACCTGAATCGCCTCGTAGACGACGCCCATGCCACCGCGACCAACTTCCCCGACGATCCGATAGTCGCCCATCATGTTGGGGATGTTCGCGGCTAGTTCGCCACTGGTCGATTGTCCCTCGGACGAGAACATACCCGTCGTGTTGGAATGCTCCTTTGCCCCCTGACGACACAATGCCACCATGGCAGGCAGTAGCGGCTCCAGTTCGTCAGCAAATTGCGGATAGCGTTGCCGAAGCAGCTGATTCCAATCGATGGCCGGATCACGTTCAACCTCCGTAATGATGTCATCAAATGCATCTTCGATCGTCAGATGGGTGGCTGGTACACGATCGCCGACCGTGACAT
>CAYQMZ010000542.1:3177-5889 GCA_964418725.1 uncultured Pirellulaceae bacterium | reverse complement strand
GGAACAAACTCGCTTGCAACATCGTTGTATGAACGTCCGACCGACTTGGTCAGATCCAACCACTCCAATCCCGTTAGCGAATCACGAGTGATCGAATCGGGGCCGAAAACCAGATCATCTTCGGAACTCAGAGAGGGAGCCAACTCAGGAACTGGTGTGTTTGGTTCTCCCTGGTGGATTTCGATCTTGGTCGTTGGTGTCAACGAAGTCTGTGTGGCGACAAACGAAAAATCGTTTGTCTGATCGAATCGCACACCTTCGTCGTTCGTGATCTCAAACTTCAGCTTCAGCCGTTCGTTCGGCGGAAGCATGAAATCATCGGTCACGGCGAACGCCGCGTAGCTTGAAGCCTCGTCCTGAATGAAACTGCCTTGTAACGCATCGCGGGCATTCGTCGCAGTGACATTCACGACGGGAGTCAGACCGTCAGCATCAAAAAGGTAACGAAGCACAGTGTCCTTGAGATTTACTTCCGACGAGCCGCGGTTGTACACTTCGACTTTGGCTTCTATTGTTTCGGAAAATCCTTGGGGTGCCTTGTTTAAATACATGACTTCTAAATCCAACGACGGCAATGGCTCTGCTGGTTCACTCCTGACAAGCCAATGGCCGTAGACCGAATTTGCCACGTCTGCACCACCATCTGTGGGCTGCGTATCTTCAATATGACCGAAATACACGTTCGCCCTTGGACTTCTCGTGGCGTACGCCGACCCAACTTCGTCTTCCGTCCTTCCTTCGTTGTCTAAGAACCCAAATGCACCGGGAGAGGAAAACGCGGATGTGTTGCCAAACAACTCGATAAACGCAACAGCATTGTCTTCGTACATGAATGACGAGACGCCAGTAAACAGGTCGGCGTTCTCGAAGAGCTTGCTGACTTCGGTGAAGGTAGCGTGCCGCCATCCGCTGAAGTCACCGCCGGATCCAAATTGACTGACGACATCGTTATACGAACGACCTGCACTCTCGGTCAGGTCTAGCCATTCAAGCCCCGAATTCGGATCGACGGTCACCGAGTCGGCTCCAAAGACCTCATCCGCAGCAGACTGTAGCGGCTGTACGTTGTCAGTGGGCGGAACTACTGGCGGGTCTGTAAAGAGATCCGTTGGTGAATCATCGGGCTGATCATTGGGCAAGATGACGGGAATTCGCGTTGTGGGAATTGCGTAATATTGGTCTTGGATGTACGAGGGATCGTTCGCTTGGTCAAACGGCAGCCCTTCGTCATTCGTGATTTTGAATCGGATTTTCAATTGGTCTCGACTAGGACGCGACAAGAAGAAGTCTTCCGTCACACGGAAGGACACGTACGAGCCGGCCACGTTGAATTCGCCTACAACGAGGCCTACTCTATTCGTCTGCTCAATGTTGATACGCGGCGTCAATCCATCTGGATTCATAAAGTACCGAATCTCAACACCCTTCAAGTTCACCGGTTCGGTGATCTCCGTGAAAATCCCAAGTCTCAGATCGCCTTCGATGACGCGTGATTGCGGAGCCGGCTGTTTGTTGCGATAGCTGATACGCCATCCATCCGGTACATTCGCCTCCGGTTCTCCGGGAGGAGCCGGAGGCTCAATCGGCGGCGCGTCCGAGCGTTCGCCTCGCACTAAGAGATGTCCAATATCTACTTCGGCTCGCCCTTCGTTCGTGGCGGGAAAAAAGACACTCCACCGAGCAATCTGATGCGTGAGAATACGGTTTAGTGTGCTACGGCCAATGGCGTCGTCTTCTCCCGCAAACATTCCAAACGTAATCGCATTCGAGCTCAATGCCGACCTGGTCGTCCCGATAAGAGACTGCAGTCCGCCCATGGCATCGTATGATTCTTCGGTCAGCACAGACATGGGAGACGTAACACCAGCATTCGCAAAGAGCTCAAGGACTTCAGATTCTGTCGCGTGACGCCACCCTTCGAAGGTATCGCCTTCCCCAAACTGCGCGGCGACGTCGGTCAAGGACATGTCAGTTGTTTCGGTGACATCAAGCCATTCGAGTCCAGTCGCTGTATCTAAGGTGGCCGAGTCTGGACCGAACGTCTCGTCATCACTGCTCTCGAGACTACCTGTTGGAAGTTCAACGGGAGCAGCACCTGCCCAGTGCACGCTGATGTTGTCATTGCGAACAGGAGAACTTGATGCCGCAGGATCAAACGAAAGGTCATTGGCTTCGTCAAACTCGCCTTGGCCGCTGATCGAGAATCGGATGATTAGTCGATTCTGGTTCTTCGGAACCACCAGCATTTCTTTGGTGACCCGGAACGCAACATATTCACAATCCGCGTCGTGCCGGACGTCGAGACCACCGTCCGGTACGTTCGTGCCAAGTACGGCAATGTTCGGATCATTGCCATCCGCAGTGAAGTGATAGCGAATCTCAACGCCATTGAAATCCTGCCGTTCTAGCCCGGCATTATGCAATTCGACGACGGCCTTTATCTCGTCGCTTATTACAGCCGCTTCTTTGTTCTCGTAAAGAAGCTCCGTCTCGAAAGGCAACGCCGATAGCGTGTCCGCCGTCAAAAGCACTCGCGGCTCTTCGCATTCGAAGACAAGCGTTCGTTGATGATTTCTTTTAATGAGCCGCATGGATCGACGTCCCTTCCATTCAGTCGGAATGCGCCGCGGCCATCATAATGCCGCCGCCATTAGAATTCGCTTCGACCTCGTATATTGCAATTACGAACCCGAAAACCGACCAGCATAGATG
>CAYQMZ010000542.1:0-3167 GCA_964418725.1 uncultured Pirellulaceae bacterium | reverse complement strand
CGCCGCGGCCATCAACCGACTTATCGAAACTGGCCCCATCGCAAGCTACTCATCACAAACTGACCGCTTAAACTTGACGACAATTGTTCGCTTACAAGAAAACACCTTCTACGAAGATGATTGGCACGGTGACTCGGCGTTCATCCGGCTGTTATCCCGCCCCTCGGCGTTTCCAATCGATGTTCGGTATAGCTACACGAGTTTCGCTATCGCCGTTCCATTGGGTGGTGAGGCCGTGGGATTCCACCACTGCTTGAACAATAGAACCAATCTCGGCATTGGCTGATTTGTCATCGTTTAGATCACCAAACGCAAGCATTAGGCCTCGACCATTTAGGGCATGCTCAAGATCTTGGCCGTGGTAGAAGCAGTAACCCTTGATGCCTTCACAACCACGCTGCTGTAGTTCCTCGGAGACTTCGGTAATACCATCGGACATTGTATAGCCTGCATGATGAACCGCGATTATGCCTTGGGCATTCAGCGTTTCAAATGCGCGATCCAATCGATCGCAATCTGTTTCGATCGGCCACGACTGCTCCGCTGCCGCCTTCTCCTTGAACTCAAGTCCAACCGCCGCTCTCAACATTTTCTCGTCTGCGTTAACTTCAAGAATGTCATCGATTAACTGGTGAATGCCACTTGCGTCATAGAAGCCGGACCACACCTTCTTCTTGATAGCGTCCAGAATGTACTTGTCGGTTTCATTCATTCTCAGCAACCAATTGGTTTGTCCGAATACTTCACCGATAACCGAGCCGGCGCGGACATACTTTCATGTTGAAAACGCGTGTTCGCCGGTTCCACATTCACGCCTGGTTACGTTTGGCGTTGAAGCGGATGCAGTCGTTGCCCGGCAACGGCGAGCATATCAGACCGGTCAAGTTGTCGCACGATTGGAGCGGCAGTTCTGATCGAGCACATTTTGAGTGAAGGGAAGCGGGTAAGCTGCCCCAAACGGCTGCTTGCGAGACGGGCGGCGGTTCACTGACCGTCAGCAAGGCAGTTGGCCAAGCGAAATCTACCGCCAAGCCGATACAAAATGCTAGGAAGTGAAACAATAGAATAGCCGCAAAAATGAAAACAGCGGCATCAGCGTGCCCCATGCCTCCGAACGACATGGTTTGTTGAATGATCACAATCGAAACTGCGAAGCACACGAGTAGCATCGGTACAACGACAAGTCGTTTTCTGAGGTTGTGCATGTGTGAACCTTAGAACTGCTGAAGAAACTTCATTCGCATGCAATGGTGGGGCATTTCTAAGATACTCCGCCGATTGGGTCCTTTGTTCAGATAGTCGGCGGGAGCTGTCAGGAACTTTGCGGGCTTTAACGGAACCACGCGTCGGTCGATTAGTGCAGGCGGTAATACGAACAGGCGAGAACCAACCTTCCATTTTGGATAGGAAAAAGTGCTTACGACCGCGCTATTTGCGCCGTTAAATCTCGCCAACGTAGAACTCCGTAACAACCAACCCAAAGCCGGCTTCGACAACAGTAAGGCGTGGTTTCCTCACTGGTGTCGTCCACCAACCAACTCTGCGGCGTGGGAATGGAACCTCTCACCATGAGCGGTGATCGGTGAAGGGTTGCCGACACGGCCCCGTGGAAAACGGTCGCATCTCTTTCATTCGTTGCCGCAACACTAGCGAATCCCCCTTCTTTTGCCCCTCCAATTCCGATTGGATCTGGAGCGCTGCGTCCAGGCACATGATGCTGCAGGATACACCGCCTCGCATCAGTTATCCTTAGGCCATCCAATTCGCTTGTTTTACAGAAATGTTTGGCACCGATGAGCACACTCGATTTTCTTACCAACGGCCCTGCAAAATCAGACACGGTCATCATCCTCGCGCACGGCGCTGGTGCCCCCATGGATCATCCGTTCATGGAGTTCTTCGCCAAGGAACTGGCCAAGCAGGGGCCACGCGTCGCGCGGTTTGAGTTTCCCTATATGGCGAAGCGACGCACGACGGACAAGAAGCCGGGCCCAAACCGCCCGCCAGTGCTTCGCGAGACATGGCACCAAGCTGTCGAAGCCTTTGCTGGAAAGCAGATCATTATCGGCGGCAAGTCGATGGGCGGCCGGATCGCCAGCTTGGTTGCCGACGAACTTAAGGATCAGGGAGTAATCGGCCTGGTCTGTCTTGGGTATCCGTTTCACCCCGTCGGCAAGCCTGAAAAACTGCGAACCGAGCATCTCGAATCCATCCAGACGCCAACGCTAATCGTCCAAGGGACTCGAGATCCATTTGGCGTCCCCGATGAAGTCGACACCTACAAGCTTTCGAAAGCCATCAAATTGAAATGGATGGAAGATGGTGACCACGGGCTGAAACCCAGAAAGTCTTCCGGCCGGACAGAACAACAAAATTGGGAAGAGGCCGTTGAGGCAATTGGCCAATTTGCTGATCGCGTTTTTCAGTAGTGCCGCCGCGAATGGGCACTTGAGAGTAGCTGGAGTTGCAAGTTCTGGTTGGATATGCGTGCCGAGCCCGCGTTTGGAGAGAGGGCGGGAGAAATCTCACAAAGGCACGGCGGCACAGAGAAGCTATGCAAGCTCATCCCCGATGGCGAGAACGCTTAACTCGATCCGACGGTCATCTGTTGATGGGACGAGGGACTGACAAGGCTGAACTCCGTGCCGCTGTGCCTCCGTGAGATCCACTCTTTCCGCCGCCTCCCAGATCGCGCACGATTGATTGGGGCACCGAGAATCGTGAAACACGAACGGTGCGAGTAGCAGGTAGCCAATGCACTGGGGACTCGTAGCCTCGTCCACTACAAGTGAAGCTGTCGAGTGACTGAACAACTGCCGGAGGGCGGAAGAGATCTCTCACAGAGGCACCAAGGCACAGAGAGACGATGCAAGCTCATGCCCAATGGCGAGAACTCTTGACTCGCTCAGACGGCCATCTGTTGAATTGATGAGGGACTGACAAGGCTGAACTCCGTGCCGCTGTGCCTCCGTGAGATTCACTTCTTGCTGTGGCGAACGCCCACCCCTGGTCGATTGATGGCACGCCAAGTAAAGCGAAGAACGGTGCAAGTAGCTGGTAGCCAATGCACCGGGGACTCGTAGCCTCGTCCACTACAAGTGCAGCTGTCGAGTGACTAAACAATCGACGGAGGGGAAAGGGATCTCTCACAGAGGCACCAAGGCACA
>CAYQMZ010000541.1:0-5905 GCA_964418725.1 uncultured Pirellulaceae bacterium | reverse complement strand
ACACAATGCTGTTCACCGCGTGTCCGACACGATCACTTTCGCGTTGGCTGTGAACAAACTTCGGCGGCGGCAGATTGCGATGGAAAGTCCGAATCGGCCAATCGTCGTCATACATATTCAGTTGCGGATTGACGGACACTAGGTCCATGTTCGCTTCGTAGTACGCATCGACAGTTCCGACATCTCGCCAGTAAGACTGTGTCGCCCCGTCCTTCTGATTCTCATCACGGAATGGGAACGCAAAGACTCGGTGAGAATTGATGATCGACGGAATCAGGTCACGACCAAAGTCATGCGTACTGCTCATCCGCGTCGCGTCTTGGCACAACTGCTCGAACAAGAAACGTGCCGTGAAGATGTAGATCCCCATCGACGCCAGACAGTACCCCGGATCCCCAGGAATACATTCTGGGTTGTCAGGCTTTTCAGAGAATCCAACGATGCGATCTTCGTTGTCCACCTGCATCACGCCGAAGGCTCTAGCTTCGTCTTGCGTGACACGTAGCGCACCGATCGTTAAATCAGCGTTATTCTCCTTATGGTAGTCCACCATCTTGGCGTAGTTCATCTTGTAGATGTGATCGCCAGCGAGAATTGCCACGTAGTCAGGATCTTGCTTCTCGATCGAGTAGATGTTTTGGTAGACGGCGTCGGCCGTTCCCTGATACCAATGCTCATCGATCCGTTGCTGAGGAGGAACGACGTCGATGAATTCGCCCAACTCACGACAGAAGAAATGTCGCCATCCAAGGTTGATGTGGCGATCCAGGCTCATCGCCTTGTACTGCGTCAGCAGCAACATCTTGCGGATACCACTGTTCAGGCAGTTCGATAACGCAAAGTCGATGATTCGGTAATTACCGCCAAATGGAACCGCAGGCTTGGCGCGATCGCGCGTCAATGGCTCAAGCCTAGATCCTTTACCGCCGGCTAATACGACGGCAAGACAATTCTTCATGATGTCCTCGTGCCCAGTGAAGGAGGCGATGCCGCAACCGAAAGTGGATTAGGTACTGGCGTTCACTCTGCTACGGCTCTTTTTCCCGCTCAGTGTTGGATTCTATCGGTTTCAAAATTCAGGAAAAATAGCGAAAAGGATTGGGCCTGAGGATGTCCGCTAGAAATGCTAGCTGACAGCACTGACTTTGCGGGTTCGGTGGTTTAGGGGGCTCATCCAGCTAGAGACGTGAACAAAACCTCCTTCATTGCGTAGAACTCGGTAATGCACCAAGGAGGAGCAGTCATGTTCAATCGAAGGAAACCACTCAAAAAACGCAAACGCACGCTGGTCAGAGTAGGCAAGCGCTCAGACTGGAAACTGCTGTTCGCTTTGCTGGCAGCTGTAACACTCTTTGCTCTCATCGCCAATCAGGGTGCGGTCCAATCGCTGGATTTAGATAGCAGCACCGCAAAGCCGGTAGCTTCCGCCAGCGATTCGATGATTTCTGCGAAAACGCAATCGAATCAGGAAAGTAGGCCGTGGACCACACTTGCAGGCTCTACTCCGCTTAAGCGTTGGTCCAACCCTTGAAAACGATAGGTCAGCGATCGATGGTCGATGCCTAACAGATGCAGTACTGTGGCGTGCAAATCGTGCACGCTGACACCGTTCTCCGCGACGTTGTAGCTAAAGTCGTCCGTACTGCCGTACGTAGTTCCGGCCTTCACGCCGCCGCCGGCCATGAAGATCGTAAAGCAACCGGGGTGGTGATCTCTGCCGGCCTCGGCCGTTCGAAAGTCACCCTGACCTGCTACGCCGCGCCCGAATTCACCGCCCCAAACAACTAACGTGTCATCCAGCAAACCGCGTTGTTTGAGATCAGTGATCAGCGCGGCGGTCGCTTGGTCAGTATCTCGACAACGCGCTGGACACCAGGCTGTTAACTTCGAGTGGTGATCCCAATCCGGATGTAGCAACTGAATAAACCGCACGTCGCGTTCTGCCAATCGGCGAGCAAGAATGCAGTTCGCTGCGTACGATCCGGGCCGCCGAGCATCTTCGCCGTACATCTTGAATGTGCTTTCCGACTCGTCGGACAAGTCGACCAAATCAGGCACGGACGACTGCATCCGATACGCCATCTCATACTGGCGAATTCGCGTATCTACCTCGGGGTCTCCCGAAGACTTGTGCTTCAACCGATTCAGCGCCGCGACACTGTCCAGCATCGAGCGTCTTACGCTTGTCGAGACGCCTTCCGGATTATTCAAATACAGCACCGGCTCGCTTCCCGATCGAAGCTTCACACCTTGGTACCGAGTCGGTAGAAAGCCTGATCCCCAGTAGTACTCGTAGAGCGGCTGGTCGCTGGGCCGCTGCATCTTGGAAACCAGCACAATGAACTCTGGGAGATCTCGGTTAGGAGACCCCAAGCCATAACTCACCCAAGCTCCGACCGTGGGCCGTCCGGGTATCTGATGGCCCGTCAAGTAAAAGGTCATCGCCGGTGCGTGATTGATGTAGTCGGTGTGCATCGACTTCACGAAGCACAGATCATCAGCAATAGCACCAATGTTCGGTAGCCACTCGCTGACCGTCGCCCCTGAATCGCCGCAACGATAGAACTTGGATCGCGTTGACATGACCAGCTGTTTTTTGCCTTTGGTCATGCCAGTTAATCGTTGACCACGCCGAACCGAATCGGGCAACTCCGTGCCCTCGAGTCGATGAAGGTCCGGCTTGTGATCAAACAAATCGATTTGCGATGGACCGCCGGACATCGTCAGCAAGATCACTCGTTTTGCCTTTGGCATCGACGGTGGAGCCACGGCAGACGAGATTCCAGCCGATTCGTTGGCAACAGCGTGTGATGCCAAGCCGTTCAGTGCGATGTTGCCAAGCCCTACCCCGGCAGCTTGGCCAAGGAAGTAGCGGCGTGTGGGCGCGAGCAGGCCTTCGAGTTCACTGTTTTGCTGCATCGTTCTACTCACGAGTTATCGCTTCGTCGAGATTCATAATGGTGCTGGCAATCGTCGTGTACGCAGCCAGCTCAACCTGGTTCAGCACTTTCAAACCGGACGATTGACCGATGGTCGTGAGTGCCTGTGCACCGCTTGCGTCTTGGTGGAACTCACGCTTCACGATCTCTACTTGCTGTTGCAGTATTGTCGATTCCTGCTCAGTTGGATCGCGCAACATCACGGTTCGAAAGAGTGACTTCAGCGTGTTCTCTTCGAACTGCTTTTCCGTTGCCGTGCTGCGATCGATCGACTGCAACGTCGTCGCCGCTAGAACTCGTGCTGCTTCGACATATGTTTCGTCATTCAACAAGTTCAGCGCGTGCAACGGCGTGTTCGTCCGCACCTGTCGCACTTCGCAACTGCGACGCTTCGATGCATCGAACAGTCCCGTAGGTGCGACACTGCGCCGCCAGAACGTATACAGCGTTCGGCGATAGCGGTCGCCACCCACACTAGGCTTGTAGTGGAAACGCCCCATCGTCGCATCCGCCCAGGCTCCCGGCGGTTGGTAGGGATAGACGGGCGGGCCGCCAATTCGTTGATCCAGTAGCCCGCTTGCCTTGAGCGCCGCATCGCGAATCATCCAGCTAGGCAGGCGGTAGCGAGAGTTGCGAGCCAGTAGTCGATTCTCGGGATCCCGCTTGAGCAACTCATCCGACCAATTCGAGCCCTGACGATACGTAGCACTCATTGCGATCCGCTTGATCACATGCTTAACGTCCCACCCCGACTCTTGAAACTCGACAGCCAACCAATCCAGTACCCGCGGATGCGTGGGAGGCTCTCCCTGCATGCCAAAGTCGCCCGGAGTGCGAACCAATCCGTTGCCAAACATCGTCTGCCAAAACCGATTGACGGTGACGCGGGCCATCAGCGGGTTGTCGTTGGCGACCAACCAGGTGGCAAGATCTAAGCGGGACGGTTGTCGATCAACGTCGCGTTCGTGCTCGACGTTCCAACGCGAATCGCTCTTCATTTCATGCAACACCGACAACACGCCGGCCGAAATTTCGTCGCCCTTTTTGTCCCAAACCCCTCGTTCCAGAATGTGCGTGGGACGCGTCTTGTCGCGATCCTTCAGCACCATAACCTTCACCGGCTTGGCAGCCTTGCGATACGAAGAATAGCGATCCTTGGCCCGTTCGACCGCATCTCGTGCGGAACTCACGTCAGTTCGGTCGACTAAGAATTGTTCGCGTAGATCGCGTCGCGTTTCCTCGTCCAGCCCGTCAATTGACTGCTTCGCGAGCTTCTCCAGCGGAGTATTCTGCAGAGCCCGTAGCGAAGGGCCTCGTTCATCCGTGAACTCCACTGTAAAGCGACGCATGTTGACGTAGCCAGCGAGCGAACGATGCCGAAATTCGATCGCCAAGTACTCGTCGTCGGCCAATTCGAGAGGCACGTCAAAGCCAAACACAGCTACACGACGCTGCTTGGAATCCGTCCCCATTGACGTCCACCCAGAACGCGGATCATCGTCTAGAACGGTCTTCACGGGGCCATAGGAACGCCCCGTCTTTTCTTTTTCATAGTCGGCGACCGCCGAACCAATCTTCACTTCACGCACTTGGCTGGAATTTCGCTTCGCGACGTTCACCTTCATATTGGTCAGGATGAAGTGTCCGTCTTCGGACAACGAGATTGCCTTTCCTTCCTGGTGCGGCAAGACGACCAGTCGCATGCCCGTGATTCGTCGCAGACTCGGTCGGAAGTCCAAGTGATAGTCTTCGTGACGCGAGTTCGGACCGCGAACGATGATTTGTCCTTGATCGTTGTGAGATAACTGTGCGCCGTGAGTCGCTTCCATTGCCGTTGCCGTCGGTCGCGTCCAACTGCGAAAGTCGCCTTTCACAGCGGAAGCTTGCTCAGTCAGCCAGCCGTCGAACCTCTGCATGGCGATTGCTTCGATGGCGGCCAGCTCGCCTTGCTTCTTCTTTAGCCATAGCTCACTGTCTTGCAGCCCAACGCTAACCAATTGCTTCTGAGCATCAGTCGAGTATGAATAGAACGGTTTCGCCCCACCGCCAGCACGTCCGTCCTCGTCGACGCTGTTGAAGAAAGCATTCAGCTGGTAATACTCGGCATGCGAAATTGGATCGTATTTGTGACTGTGGCATTGGGTGCAGCCAAGCGTTAGCCCCAGCCAAACGGTCCCCATCGTATTAACGCGATCGATCACGTAGTCGACACGTGATTCCTCGGGGTCTCGGCCGCCTTCACCGTTGGTCATGTGATTCCGGTGAAAGCACGTAGCGATGATTTGATCCGGTTTCGGATCGGGCAACAGATCGCCCGCGAATTGCTCGACCGTGAATTGGTCGAAGGGTTTGTTGTCGTTAAAGGCCCGTACGACCCAGTCTCGCCACGGCCAATTGGAGCGTGTCGAATCCGCCTGGTAGCCGTCGGTATCGGCGTACCGTGCTGCGTCCAACCAATCCATGGCCATGCGTTCGCCAAAGCGTTTCGATTCCAATAGCCGATCGACAACGCGTTCGTATGCTTCAGGAGATTTATCGTTGACGAACGCCTGAACTTCCGACCACGTTGGCGGTAATCCGGTCAGGTCGAACGAAAGCCTGCGTATTAGGGTAGTGCGATCCGCGGTTGGCGATGGGCTCAAAGATGCAGCCTGCAGTCGCTCAAGCACGAACGCATCGAATGGTTCCCGAACCCACGAGTGCCCCGCTACTGTTTTGTCGACTGCCGGCTTGCGGGGTTTCTCAAACGCCCAATGCTTGTCCCATTTAGCACCTGTCGTGATCCATCTTTGCAGTGTCGCAACCTGCTCCGCGGTCAACTTCTTGCCCGATTCGGCGGGTGGCATGACTTCGTCCGGATCGGTGGCCACAATGCGTCGAATCAACTCGCTTTCGCTTGCGTCGCCTAAGAACGATTCGTCGGGGCGTTGGTCCAATCGCAGATCTGCTTCGCGACTGTGCTCGTC
>CAYQMZ010000540.1:0-5914 GCA_964418725.1 uncultured Pirellulaceae bacterium | reverse complement strand
CGTTAAACCTGCATCGACATGACAATATCATCCAACGCGTCTTAAGCTTGTCGGGCCACCTGTACGTCGGCTTCATTGCTGATGGAGTGCACGTTCCCTTTGAAGCGTTATCGAACTACCTAAAACTTGTCGGGCCGGACCGCGCTTTCGTTGTTACCGACGCTGTTTCGGCAGCGGGCATGGGCCCCGGTACCTACTCACTTGCCGGCCAAAACGTTGTTGTTGACGAACAATTGGCCACGTGGGCCGCAAACCGGTCGCATCTGGTTGGATCCGCGATGACAATGACACGAGTTCGAGAAAACCTCTCCAACAAGCTAAAGCTAAGCGCAGAGCAAGTTCAGCGTTTAACCGTACGGAATCCACGCATGGCGATCGGCATCTGACGACAACTGCGTGAACGACCAAGCGACGAGGCTCAAAGTCTTTCGAGTCGACAAACAGTGACTCACCACCCAACGGAAAGCATGATGATGAAGTGGCAACAGCGGCAACTTATCTTCGGGCTACTGGCCCTGGGGTTACTCTCCGTTCCGTTTGCAGCGTTCGGCCAAGATCGTGAACCTCGAGCGTGCCGTTCAGTACATCTGTGGTGGAAGCCACCGACCAAAGTCGCGGACAATGCACCCGAAGCGACCGCGTTCTACAACGAAGTCACGGTACGAAAGTCTTCGCCTGGGACTTACTTTTCCGTATGCGGGTTTGGCAAAGGGTACTTCGGCATTCAAGAACTGATTGACGGCAAGAAGATCGCCCTGTTCTCGGTCTGGGAGCCAGGCAAACAGAACAATCCAAACACCACACCGGAAGAACGCCGGGTCAAAGCCTTGGCGTCCGGCGATGGTGTACGCGTCAAACGGTTTGGTGGCGAAGGAACGGGCGGACAGTCTTTTTACGATTACGAATGGAAGATCGGAGAAACGGTTCGCTTTGTGGTGTACGCCCAGCCGGACGGCGAACAACGAACGAAGTACGCTGGCTACATCTACGTCCCCAGTGAGCATCGTTGGCAGCATATGGCCACGTTCTCGACTTTGGCCGGCGGTGAATTGCTGCGAGGGTGCTATTCATTCGTCGAAGACTTTTGGCGAAACGGCAAGAGCGCAAAGATTTCGCGCCGAGCCGACTATGGCAATGCGTGGCTGCAGACAAAGACCACAACTGGCAGCAAGTGGATCCCCCTGACGCGTACCCGTTTTACGGCGGATCAAACACCAACGAATAACATTGATGCTGGGCCTGATGGAGGTCGCTTCTTTCTTCAAACCGGTGGCGACACGAAAAACGCGACGACGAAACTGCGTGAGAGTACTGAACTGCCACCACTCGATCGCAAACCTCCGCTCGATTTGCCGCAACCCTTTGCTTCCAAGTTGAACAACAATCGCGTTCGCATTCTCGCTTACAACATCAAGCACGGTCGCGGAAACGATGGGGCTGTCGACTTAGCTCGAACCGCTGAGGTGATCCGTCGTTTGAATCCAGATGTCGTGGCACTTCAAGAAGTCGACAATCGATGCAAACGAAGTGGAAGTGTAGATGAAGCGAAACGCTTGTCCGAATTGACTGGGCTTCCGCACCACGAGTTCGGCAAATTCTTTGACTACCAAGGTGGCGAATACGGCATGGCGATATTGTCACGCTACCCTCTGACGGACGTGACGAACCTTCGCCTGCCAGCCGGAGCCGAGCCACGAACTTCGTTGGTCGCAACCGTGAACGCACCGCAACCATTTCGACTTGCAGATGTACATTTCTATCGCACCGAGCAGGAACGAAAAGCACAGGCTGAGACTTTGTTGAAGTTTCTCGATCCGAAACCAGACCTTCCTTGCGTCATTGCGGGCGATTACAACTCGCTCCCGGATTCTCCCGTGCTCAACCTGTTCGCTGACTGGAATATTCCAAACAAGGGCGACGATCACTTTACGTTTTCATCAGACAACCCGAATCGCGAAATCGACTTCATCATGTTTCGCCCGGACTCGAAGCTGGTGGCACATGAAATCGACGTGATCGAGGAACCAGTTGCATCGGATCACCGACCGCTGGCTCTCGATGTTTCGTTGATACCAGATAGACAGGCTAGTTGGTGGCGAGGAAATCTGCATACACACTCGCTTTGGAGTGACGGCAATGACTTCCCTGAAATGATCGCAGCCTGGTATCGAGATCAAGGGTACAACTTCTTGGCATTGTCGGACCACAACATCCTGAGCGCTGGCCCAAAGTGGATGAAGCTTTCTACAATTGAAAAGCGAAACGCGAAAGCGGCACTGCCAAAGTACTTGGATCGCTTCGGAAGCGATTGGGTACAGACACGCGGGAGCCGCGATGATGACAGCTTGGAAGTCCGCTTGAAACCTCTGTCCGAGGTCCGTCCGCTGGTAGAAGTTGCTGGGCAATTCCTGCTGATCCAGTCGGAGGAGATCACCGACAAAGGGGCACACATTAATGCAACCAACATTGCGGAACTGATTGAACCGCAGGGTGGTGATTCTGTTCGCGAAACGATCCAAAACAACCTTCGCGCAATTGATGCACAAGCAAAACGCCTCAACCGTGTTATCGTTCCTCACCTGAATCACCCGAACCTAGGAGACAAAGGAATTTCCGCCGAAGACTTAGCGGCCTTGGTTCAAGATGAATTCTTCGAGGTCTTCAATGGCGTTGAGGGTGACGGTGACTTGGGCAGCGATCGTCGTCACAGCTTGGAAACACTTTGGGACATCACCAGCACGCTGCGACTTAGTCAGTTTAATGCCGCGCCGATGTTCGGCTTGGCAACGGATGACACGCACGAGTATCACGGACGCAAGCGACTTTCGCCGGGTCGTGGCTGGGTCATGCTGCGTGCAAAGCACCTTACGCCGGAGTCTGTCGTGAACGCGATGAAGCAAGGTGACTTCTACGCTTCTTCGGGTGTCGAACTTGAGTCCGTTGAATTCGATGCAGACACGCGACAGATATCCATCGAAATCAAGCCTGACGGAAGTGCCAAGTTCACGACCCAATTCATTGGCACTCCAAGCGACTTCGACCAAACAACTCAACCGCGACTGGACGACCAGGGGAACCCGATCAACGGGACACTCGACTACAGTGACGACGTCGGCAAAGTCTTCGCAACGGAAGAGGGCCATTCGGTCAGCTACCAATTGACCGGTGACGAACTGTACGTCCGCGCTGTGATCACCAGTAACAGGGCACCGGTGAATCCAACCAACGAAAGCCCGCTCAAGAAAGCCTGGACCCAACCCGTCGGCTGGCGGAGTCGCATCAATGCCGAAGCGACAAACTCTGGCGACTAGCAGCAGCCATCCCCCTCGCGAAGAAGTGTTCCACTGATTCGGTTCACACCACGCTGATTCATCAACTCAGGTTACGATATAACGTGTCGAAATCACCTCACAGTCCGTAGGAATATCGAATGAACAGTCAATCGAAGGTGGCCGCGCGCTGCGATGGTTATTCTCGTCGTGATCTGCTTCGCGTTGGCGGACTCACGTCACTTGGACTTGGGCTAGGGAACTTCTTTCAAATGCAACGCGCGATGGGCAGTGAGCTCAAACCGGCGAAAGCAAAATCGTGCATCCTGCTCTGGCTCGACGGTGGCCCTAGTCATCTCGAGACGTTCGATCCTAAGCCCGACGCGCCGACCGAAGTTCGAGGGCCGCTAGACACTGTTGCTACGAAGATCCCGGGAGTCCGTTTCAGTGAGTGCCTTAGTCGTACGGCGGCCATCACTGACAAGCTGGCCGTAATTCGATCCATGACCTCGCCGTTAGGCGAACATAATTTTGGCACCCATTATCTGATGACGGGATACAAGCCGACCCCGGTACTGGAGTATCCGACGTACGGATCGGTGTTGGCACACGTTCAGGAAACAGAGTCTGTCTTGCCGCCTCATATCGCAGTGCCCAACTTCCGAGTTGGCGGCGGACAAATGACCGGTGGCGGTTATCTTCCCACTGGAACGCGACCATTTTCTATTGGGGGTGATCCTGCAAAAGCAGGCTTCAAGGTCCGCAATCTAGATTTCTACAAAGGCTTAGATCTAGCGAGGCTCAGTCGACGAGTAGACTTCGTCAAAGCGATCGAAGGATTTGCGGATTCGTCTGAAGCTACGGCGGACCCGGATTTGGAACGAGCCTATCGCCTTGTGGCTTCGCCTGAGGCAAAAGTGGCATTCCAGCTTGATCGCGAATCGGAAGCGACGCGACAAAGGTACGGCAGTCGATCTATTGGCCAATCTTGTTTGCTGGCAAGAAGGCTTGTTGAACGAGGTGTGCCGTTTGTGACCGTGACCAACCGAGGCTGGGATACGCATAACGATCTAGCCACGCGATTGAAGGACGGCTACGCCGGCGCCAAAGTGCCAGTTGGCTTAGTGCCGTCTTTTGATTTGGCGTTTAGCGGACTCATTCAAGACCTCGATGAACGAGGCATGCTGGACGAAACCTTGGTTGTAGCGATGGGTGAATTCGGGCGAACGCCCAAACTCAATACGGCCGGCGGCAGAGACCATTGGCCGCGTGTATTCAGCGTCGCAATGGCCGGCGGTGGTGTTCGAGGTGGTCAAGTGATCGGCAGTAGCGATGCCGTGGGTGAAAGCCCAAAGGAACGTCCGGTTACGCCCGCTGACCTTGCCGCAACGATTTACACGCTGCTGGGGATCGACCCTAAAACAGAGTTGCACACAACTGACGGCAGACCGGTTCGCGTTGCGCCCAGCGGGTCCAACGTGATTTCAGAAATTGTCTAGCTTCGGTAGACAACCCTAACAGCGCTCATTCCTGCCCAAGCGACTGCTTGGCCCAAGCTGCGGCGCCCATCACACTAGCGTCGTCGCCCAGTTCCGCCGCGACAACTTTGAAGGAGTCAACCATCGTGTCGATCACGCGACTGTTGGCCGCTTCGATAACCTCTCCGACATACAGCTTTGGCATGGCCTTCACCAAGCCTCCGCCCAACACGACCACATCTGGAGCCATCAAGTTAACGGCATTGGCGACACCGATGCCAATCTGTCGAGCCGCCTCGCGAACGATAACTTCAACCTGCTTGTCGCCATGCTCAATAGAATTAGAGAGTGCACCACTGCGGATGTTCTGAAGGTCTGTCCCAACCGACTTCAGCAAATAGGGAGCTTGTCCCCGATAGGCGGCAGCCGCAACTTGCGATGCGATTACAAGGCGACTGGCGACGGCTTCCAAACATCCCCGTTTTCCACAACCACACATTGGCCCCGACGGGTCGACTTGAATGTGTCCGATTTCCATACACGATGAGGTCTTGCCACGAAGAATGTGGCCGTCATACACGCAGCCTCCGCCGATACCTGTACCGGGGAAAACGCCTAACGCGGTCCGCGCACCCTTGGCCGCGCCAAAGCGATACTCACCGTAAACGCCTGCGTCCACGTCGTTCAGGACAACAGTCGGACACCCGAATTCTTCTTCCAACTTGTCCTTGATATGGACGTTGGTCCAGCCAAGATTCGCGGAACTTCGGATGACACCTTTATCCAGATCAAGCGGCCCCGGACAACCAATCCCGATCGAAGTCACTTGTTCGGAATCGATCTTGGCTTCGGACATCGCCTCCTTGATCGTTTTGATAATGCGATTGACGCCAGCTTTCGAACCTTCGTAGCCACGAGTCTTGGTTCTCGCCTGGCCAAGCCGTCGAAAGTTGGGGCCATAGACTTTGGCGAGCATTTTCGTGCCGCCTAAATCGAATCCAATTGAACAACGATCTTTCTTTCCCATAACACCCTCTCGGCCAACATCTTAGGCAACTTAACTGTGAGTGCATACCACTCAAACGTGCGTCCGGCTGGTGACACCGCGATGTCAAAACTCCAAAGGATTGCGATCAACGAATCGCGCCGCGCGATTGGCGGGGTTGC
>CAYQMZ010000539.1:0-5914 GCA_964418725.1 uncultured Pirellulaceae bacterium | reverse complement strand
CTGCAAACACATCCACAGAACTCGCGAGCGCCGAATCAAAGACCAGTTCCGATGGGAATACTCAGAAGCACAAGACAACTAACTACGCATGGAACAAATTCGAAGCCAGCGACATTACGGGATCGGGCTTTGAGGTCAAAGGAGACCGGCGACGACTGAGCCATGGCTTCGGTCACGTCTCTGCCGCCACACCGATTGTCATCAACGATCTCATCTACTTTTCGACCATGCTAGGCACCGTCTATGTGGTCGACGCCACAGCGAAAGAGTTTGATGAGCACGCAATAGTTGCCATAAACGACCTGGGTTCACCTGGAAAAACATGGACACTCAGTCCCTTCACGGCAGCACACGGACGACTCTATCAGCGAACCAGCCGAGAAGTCATCTGCATCGAAAACCGGTGATTCACCTCTGAACCAACAGAACACAGACGTCCCACCGGATTCCCGTTAGGTCTACAACGATGATCGGAGGCGAGTGATGCACAAATCTCCGCAAAGGAAAATCGAATGACGCTCGTCGCTAAGAGTGACAACCAGGCTTTCCGGTTCCTTCGCCAATTCAACGAACAGCCTTACGCGAAGAAGATCAACTGCAGAGATCGGTTGCGAAAGTCGGATACGCGTTGGTTTCCCGGTGATTACCTATCGTCGGAATTCGCGAGGGCCCTGTGCAATGAGTGTGCGGTGCCGTTCAAAGAAGTACTTGAGAGTTTTGAGTTTTACTCCTGCGTACGAAAGTGGATGCGAAAGTCACCGCAACTTGCGGACATGTGTTGTGGCCATGGACTTGTTGGCGTTGTTTTCGCCATGTTCGAACGCTCAGTGACAAAGGTAACGCTGATCGACAAAGTGCGTCCGTCCAGCTTCGATGCCGTTCTGCGAGCCGCCGCCGCAGTTGCCCCATGGGTCACTGACAAGATTCGCTATATCGAATGTCCCCTGGAAGCAGCACACGACCAACTAGAACCAGACACAGGCATTATGGGCGTACATGCTTGCGGGGACCGCACCGACGCGTGTATCGAACTGGCGCTCTCACTCGGCGGTTCCGTCGCTCTTCTGCCCTGCTGTCGAGACTACTCGGCTCATCGATCGCCACCCGTGTTGAAACAAGTACTCGACACGGATGTGGCAATCGACGTCGACCGGACCTATCGTCTGTTCAACGCCGACTACCATGTCCGTTGGGACCACATCCCCAACGCCATCACGCCTATGAATAGAGTTCTGCTTGGGGTTCGCCAACAACAGTCGCGCTCCGACCATGGCACGAACCCTACTCATACTCACACAGAAAAGCGCCGTGATGTGGAGAGCTTGCATGAGAAACCGTAGCCCACGCGTGAGACTTCGAATCGCGGGAACGTGTTACGAGCGTCTTCTAAACTTTGCAGCAAACAGCCTCATACTCGTCGTGCTGAGCGTTGCCGGCGGATGCGGGTCAGCACCGGAAGCCGAACAGTCGTTTCCTCAAAAACCGATCAAGGTCATTGTGCCCTTCGGTGCGGGCGGAGGTAGTGACACCTTCACCCGGATTCTGCAGAAAGCGATTGCGAAGCAAGATCCACTGAAGCAGCCACTGGTCGTCATCAACATGCCCGGCGCCGGCGGATCCATCGGGGCACGCAAGGTCAAGAATGCTCGACCTGACGGCTATACGATTCTGCAGATGCACGACGGCATTCTTACCAACAAGTATTCAGGCAACGCCAATTTCGGTCCCGAGTCTTTCATACCTATCGCGGGAACTGGACAGATGGCGCACGTCATTGCGGTGCCCAATGCATCGCCCTATCGAACCCTGCCCGACTTACTCGATGCAGCCTCCAAGCAACCGGATGAAATCGTATTCGCAGTTGGCATCGGAGCCCCCAGTCACTTCGCAGGCCTGATGCTCGAAAGTGCTTCTCCAGACAGTGCCAAGTTTCGGTTTACACAGTCGGGTGGCGGAGCAAAACGTTTCGCGAGCTTACTTGGCGGGCATAGCCAATTGACCACATTCTCCGTTGCAGAGTTTGTAGAGTTTCAGGCCAGCGGACTGCGTGCATTGGCCATTCTCTCGGGCGAGAGACATCCGAAAGTACCGAATGTCCCCACCGCAATTGAGCAAGGCGTGCATGTCCGTAGCACCAACATGCATTTTTGGTGGGCACCCAAAGGAACACCACCCGACCGAGTGCACGCAATTGCCGACGCCTTACAAGACGCTATGAAAGCGCCAGATGTCGTAGCAACCCTGTCTGAATTGGCTACCGAGCCCGTTGTCCTGAGAGGCGAAGAACTTGTTTCGGAACTGAGCAATCGGGAACGCCAAATCAGTGCTGTATCACAAAGACAAACGACTGAAATGCCAGACTTTGGTTTAGCAACCTTGTTCGCGTGCTGCTTATTGGGAGTTACGGCGTTTGCGCGAAGTCATCGCCGGCCAGAGCTACCAGCCTCAACGTCCACTACGACTTTGGATCGCCGTGCACAGGCGATGATCGTCGCAACAATGGTGCTCTACGTGCTGGGTTTGCAGTTCTCAAATCTCGACTATCGGTTCGTAACATTTCTGTTTGTGGTTGTAACCGGCGGCTTTCTGACGCAGCGAAACAAACAGCTTTGGATTTTCGTTGCCGGCGTCGCGTTGCTACTGAGCCTGGGTTTGCATTTCTTGTTTACACGTGTGCTGGTCGTGGACTTGCCATGATGCCAGAGAGATTAACACGGCCAACTCGAAAAAAACAAAGGACGCGAGCGAGTCGCGCCGAGCTCGTTACGGGTAAGACGAACGGACAATGAATTCAATGCTTCAATCTCTCATGGAATTCGCGATCTCGCCCGGCACAATGGCTTGGATGGCATTGGGCACTGCGTTAGGGATCATCGTCGGAGCAGTACCTGGGTTAACGGGCGCGATGCTGATTGCATTGTCACTGCCGCTCACGTTTTCGATGTCCAGTGAAAGTGCACTCGTGCTGCTCGTTTCCATGTACGTTGGCAGCGTTTCCGGTGGGCTGATCAGTGCAACGATGCTGAAGATCCCCGGTACGCCTGCGTCGATGATGACCACGTTCGACAGCTACCCACTGGCACAGCGAGGGCAAGCAAAGCGAGCTCTTGGACTTGGAATCGCCGCTTCGCTTGTCGGTGGAATCGTCGGCTGGCTGTTCCTCGTGCTGCTGACCGGCCCCTTAGCAATCTTGAGTCTGAAGCTGGGGCCATTTGAGTTCTTCGCACTAACATTGGTAGCTCTCGTATTGATCGCGACCGTCAGCGGTGATTCATTTTCAAAGGGTCTTTTCGCCGGTTCGTTCGGAATGCTGTTGGCAATTCCCGGTGTGAATCCCGCCACAGGCGTGCCACGGTGGACGCTAGGTCTCACAGAGTTGGAAGATGGCTTTAAGTTGCTACCGGTTCTGATTGGGCTATTCGCGATCACGCAAGTTGTCGCCGACTCTGGTATCGGTAGTTCGACGGCGACTACCTCACGGGACGGCCCTTCTGACTCAGAGCAGGATCAAAGCAACATCCTGTTAAGCCTTGGGGAATACTCGCGAAATGCAATCAACTTGCTACGTTCATCGCTCATCGGAGTCTTCGTTGGTATTCTTCCAGGAGTCGGGGCCAACATTGGATCGGTCGTCGCCTACTCGGCCGCCAAAGGAATGTCGAAAACCCCGGGGAAATTTGGGAGCGGCAGCGAAGAAGGCATCATTGCTTCGGAAGCCGCGAACAATGCTACCGTTGGCGGAGCACTGATCCCGCTGATCGCCATGGGCATCCCCGGCAGTGTTATCGACGCGATCTTGATCGGCGCGTTGACGATTCATGGCTTGCAACCAGGACCGCTGTTGATGCAGCACAGCCCCGATGCTGTAAACGTAATGATGGCGACCATCTTGATGGCCAACATCTTCATGTTCGTGTTCATGCTATCGACGGCCCCATGGCTTGCTCGTCTGGCACATGTCCCGAAAGGAATCTTGGCTCCGGCGATCGTAACCTTCTGCGTGATTGGATCGTACGCGCTCGCAAATCGCATGTTCGATGTCTGGGTGATGCTGGGATTCGGAGCAATCGGCTTACTGATGCAAAAGCTCCGCCTTCCTGTTGCTCCCTTCGTAATCGGTTTCGTACTAGCTCCCATCGCGGAAGTGCACATCATCGAAGGGCTCATGCAAAGCGGCGGAAGTTGGCTGCCACTGTTTACTAGACCCGTTGCCATCGTCATGCTGTTGTTCGCTGCCAGCATCATGATGATCAGCATCACGTCCAGGCTACGCAAGCAGCCGTCGTCCGCGTAACAAAACGCGTTCGAAGTTGGCTGCGTCAATCGATCCGATTCCACAAATCAAAACTACCTTGTCTCAACGGCCCAACATTCTTTGGTACTGTACTGACCAACAACGATTCGACACCATCGGCGCTCTAGGAAACCGCTTCGTTCGCACACCAGTCGTCGATCAGTTGGTTCGAGAGGGAGTTGCCTTTACGCACGCATACTGCCAAAGCCCGATTTGTACGCCCAGCCGATCGAGCTTCATGACGGGCATGTACCCATCGCGGCTGCACAACACACGGAATGGCAACGACACGTTCCCCGGATATCCGCCGGTTATCTCGAAGCTCATTGCAGACTCTGGCTATCGCTGCGGGATGATTGGCAAATTTCATCTCCAAAGCTCTGGACACCGCACGGAACCGCGCATCGACGACGGATTCTCTTATTGGAAGTTCAGTCACGCTCCACGCGATGATTGGAAAGAGGGACATCACTACGCCGATTGGGTGCGTGACCAGGGCGGAGACCTCGATGCGTTACGCGAAAGCGAAGACCGCGTACCTCCGCAGCTTCATCAAACGACTTGGGCCAGTGATTGTGCACTCGAGTTTCTTCAGCAGCAGGATTCCAATACGCCGTGGCTGTTGAATATCAATGTGTACGATCCGCATCCCCCCTTCATTCCACCTCGCGTCTATGCGGAGCAGTTTGACGCAGCAGAGATGCCGGGGCCTCACTTTCAAGAAAGCGATTTGCAGCAGCAAAACAAACTGCGTGCCATCGACTTCCAAGACGACATTCGCACCCCCGAGGAGCACGACGCGTTTCGCCGCCAAGCCTGCTACTACGCAATGATTGCTCAGATCGACGATCAACTGGCACGCATTCTGAATTACCTGGATCAAAGCAACCAGCGACAGAATACGATCGTGATCTTCACCTCGGATCACGGCGAGTCGCTTGGAGATCATGGCTTGATGTTTAAAGGCTGCCGCTTCTACGAAGGGCTGATCCGCGTTCCGCTAGTGTTCCATTTTCCGGATCGTTTTCAGTCGAATTTGCAAAGCGACGCGTTGGTGGAACTCACGGATCTTTCGGCGACGCTGCTTGAACTTACCGGACTGGATCAACCTTCCTACATGCAAGGCAAGTCACTCGTTCCGATTCTTACCGACGCGAAGCCGGCCTCCGACCATCGCCAGTTCGTACGCTGTGAGTATTTCGATGCCCTGGATCCGCACTTCACCGGCGGATCCGGAACCTACGCAACCATGTATCGAGATCGTCGTTACAAGTTATCCATGTATCACGATCACGATCTGGGCGAGTTGTACGACTTGCAGGAAGATCCCTGGGAGCATCACGATCTTTGGGACAGTCCCGATCACCAAGCGATCAAGCACACATTGATTCGAGCCAGTTTCAACGCGCACGTTTTGCTGACTACGGATGTTGGATCCGAACGCATTGCGCCGATGTAGTGACCGCTAACGCACACTCGGGGACGCATTTTGCTACTTGGACTGCCAGTCAAGAGTAGCCGCGACGAAGCAATTGGGGCGGCTAATTGTCTACGACATCTTCGCCCTGGGCCGTAAGATTCCAGTCGAGATTCAACTTTCGAAGCTCAAATCGCAGCTTT
>CAYQMZ010000538.1:0-5915 GCA_964418725.1 uncultured Pirellulaceae bacterium | reverse complement strand
GGAGCCACGTGCCCTGGTTGCGCCACGCTATTCAGGCCGAGCGGCTGATTGTTAAAGTTGAAACCAGGCGTCGCCAGTTGCGACAGTACCGTCTGCGTGGTCGTCTTCAGGCTGCCGTCTTGGAACGTTTCAGTGATGGTGCGAATGTTGTCTAAGACGCTTCTGTCGAAGAGCACGGAGTCCTGCACGCCCAGTTCGACACCGAATTCGTCCGTGTTGCCAAGTTGGACTTCGACAAGCAACGCCTGGATCAACACCTGTGGCGGAGCACTGTCGAGACGCTGTATCAGTGCATGGATTTCGGTCAGTTCTTGAATGGTTCCGTGTACCAGCAAACTGTTGGTCGTTGGCTCAGGTACAACGTTGCTGACCTTTGGCGGCTGCACATTGCCAAACCCAGTCGGCGTTCGCTTGGACAATAGAAAAGAGTTGATCGCCAACGAAATCTCATTGGCCTTCGCATTTCGCAACCGAAAAACGTGTGACTTGACGGCATCTTGTGAGATACCTGCACCGTAGAGCAATTCATGCACGCGACGCAGGTAAGTTCCGGTGTCCGTGACGACGATTCGATTCGACGCCGCCAATACTTGAACTTTGCCGACCGAGCTCAGCATTTGCTGTATTTCTTCGACGGCCTTTTGCGGATCCATCCGTTCGACGGGCATGACGACGGTTGCCAGCGCGTTTCGTCCAATCAGTGGCAATTCGTTGTGGCGATAGTATGGAATCCATTCGTCTGGGATGCCGTCTTTGATGTTCGCGACGGTGAGTTTGCTCTCTTGGCGAATTAGAATCGCGCCTTTGGGGAGCAGATAGTCGTTCAGGATGTCGATCGCTTCGTCAATCGAATATTGATTGCCGTCGAAGTACGAGAACGTGCCCGCTGGCGCGTCGGCCATGTGCAGAGACATACGGGTTTCGCCCGCAAAGCTACGCAGCACGACGTCCCATGGCGCTTCCCGAAAATTAAATGCGTAGCCAATAGCGTTGCCGGAGCCAAGTGCGGTTGGAACCGGTGTGGCGGGTGGAAGATCTCCGTTCGCACGCTGGATCACAATCGGCGCTGTATGTGATGCGGCACGTACGGCGTTTGTCGATGGTTGCGATGCATAGCGTTGACCGTAGTACGCTTGCTGTTCGACACGTCCAAGACTTTTGGCGTTCAAAACTGGCAGGCGTTGCGGTGGATTTGGCCGCGGGTTTTGTGTCGTCTTCGCGCCCGCATGCATCATCGCTTGGGCGGCTCGCCATTCCGCCAAGTGTTGGTTGCCTGCCGAGTCTGTTTGACCAAAGGCCAGTGAGCCGAAAGTGAGCCAGTGAGCCACGAAGAGTGCGCAGATGGTGGTCGCAGGCAGAAGCCTGGTCCGCCAATGAACTGTGCCACCTCGCACAAGTTGTGCAGGAGCAGGGGGCGTCGCATTATCCGTTCGCACTGTCTGCATACCGTTGGTCGTCCAAGAGCGGGCTACCACTGCATGCGTTTGTCTGCGATTGGCCCCACCAATCGTTACCATCGGCACGATCTAACAACGGCGATTAACTTTGCTAGAACCGATTCGCAATCGACAGGTCCGCAATCAGCGAGCGATCGGCAAAAAGATTGAGGGAATCCTCCCCTGCAGTGGGGCACCGCCCTGCTCTTTGCAACGGTCCTGAGTCCGACAATCGAAAGAAACATGCGGAGATCCCTAAGTCTTCGTCCAAAAGCCAGTAAAGACAACCGTTTTTCCAGAAGACCGTGCGGTAACCCGCCGATCCATTGCCTAGCTGCAGCATTGCTAGCAGTGAATTCATGGGTTTATGGATGCTTCGATTGGAAGGACGCCAGTGATCAGGCTGATCATTTCGTTGTTGTTATGTCATGTGTCCGTCATTGCGGTGGCGGACGAGGCGTCCGATGTCGTCGCTGGTGTCGAACGCTCGGTATTGGAAATCGCGCCTGGCGATAGTTGCGACGCGACCTGGGGATGGAACCGACATTGCGATACATGTAAAGGGAACGATTCTGCGTGTGGTGCAAATTGCTGCTTTGGCAGTCTTTGTGATCCACCTTGCCGGCAACGCAATTGGGTAGACGTCGACGCGTTGCTGTTCTTCAATCGCGGGTTTCGAGTGCCGGCGTTGGTTTCTCAGTCGGCCGCCGGGACACCCCGTGCTCAAGTTGGAATACTTGGTGATCCTGCAAACACTGTGGTTCTTGGAAACCAACGACTCGGTGATGACGTTCTGTTTGGTGGTCGGATCGAGTTAGGACGCTGGCTAGATGATGCCGGTTCGACTGCGATTGTCGGTTCTTTGTTCGGTTTCAGCGACACAGCGAACTTTGGGTTCCCGACGGATCCCAATACGATTATCAGCCGACCGTTTTTCAACGTGGATCCGAACGTCAATGCGTTGGACGCCGAACTCGTGAACTTTCCCGGCGTGGTCTCCGGCACGATCGGAGTTCTCGCCGATACGAATGTCTCGTCCGGTGCGATAGGTTTGCGAAAACGTCTCTGGTGTTGCAGCAACCCTGCGGATTGCTGTCATTCGCGTCGCGTCGATGGTTTTGTGGGCTTTCGATCTTTCTCGTTCGACGAAGCGTTGGTGATTAGCGAAAGGCTACTTGCCAGTGGCGGATTGATTCCTGCGAACACGACCTTCGATGTTCTAGATCGATTTGAAACGGACAATAGATTCCTGGGAATCGAATTCGGATTGATCAGTGCATGGCAGTGGCAGCGTTGGAGTCTTGAGCTGGAATCGCGAATTGCGATCGGTAACTTGTCGCAGGACGTCGTCATCGATGGGGCGACAACCATCACTTCCCCTGGCCAACCACCACTAGTGCAACCTTACGGAATCTTGGCCGGACCCTCCAACATTGGGACTTACGAGCGAGATCATTTCGGCGTTCTCAGTCAGTTCAACCTGGAGGTCGGTTATCAACTGAGCCGCCGACTGCGAGTCACGATGGGGTATTCGCTGATCGTACTCAACGACATCGTTCGTCCGGGCGAGTTGATTGACTTCAACGTTAACGGGACACAGATCGATCCGAATGTTGCGGACAGTGGTCCAGCTCGACCAGCGTTCGACTGGAACTCAGAAACGCTCGCGCTTCATGGCCTCAGGCTTGGATTCGAATTCGCGTTTTGATTCGTGGCTAGGCGAGAGTCGGTCCGCGGCATTTGGCCTAGGGATACTTCGAATTTCCTAGTGTCTCCCCCCTCTCGCTGCTGGGCATCAGCGACTCGAAATCGTGCCGCCCACGTACGCGAGAAATGCGGAATAACTGGCAGACCAACAGGCAATCGTTTTCACCGAAACTCGCTTTCATTCTTTTTCTCTTGCAGTCGTTTTAGTTGGCACATTGAGCATTGACGCAAGATCCTCCGCACCGTTTTCTTGGTAGCGGTTGGCCGCAGATGCTGTCTGAGACCGGCTTCGGCTCGAAAAGCCACAAATGAACGAGGAGCTATGACGTAGCTGCTCGATAGGAAATGGGTAAGTACATGGCACGAACGGATCGAATGGCAAAGAGACGTAGTAGTAATGCCGCTCGCGGTTTGGAGCACCTAGAAGGCCGACTGTTACTGGACGCTGGCGGCGTTGCCAGTGGGTGGCAGTTGCCGGTTCACTCGCACGCCTTCGATGTTTCGATCGAGTCAGCGAGAAGTACTGAGGATGCTGGCGTTGGCAAATCGCTAGTTCATGCATCTGGTACCAACCAGCTTGTCATTATCGATTTGGGTGCTGCGGACAACGAGGAAATGTTGGCGGCATTGCGCGCTGGTCAGCCGCATGTCAATTTTGACGTGCGTTTCTTGGAAGCGGACCGAGACGGGCTTACGCAGATTGGTGAGATTCTCGCGACAACGGAAGAAGGTTTTGACGCTGTTCACATCCTGTCTCACGGAAACCGTGCTCAACTGAGCCTTGGCACTAGCCTCGTTGACCAAAGCGAATTGGCGGCCAATCGAGATGCAATCTCCGCATGGAGCGATGCGCTGCGTGATGGTGCGGATATTCTCATTTACGGCTGTGATCTTGCCGGCAATGACGAGGGTGAGGCATTTTTGAAGACGTTGAGTGAGCTCACGGGCGCCGACGTCGCAGCCTCAGACGATCTGACAGGCAGCCCGACTCTTGGGGGTGACTGGGACCTCGAAGTTACCTTCGGTGATGTCAATGAAGATCTCGTCCTAAGGAATACGAGCTTCACAAATGTGTTGACGACAGTCAGCGGTGTTGCATTTATTGACTACAACAACAACGGGCTTCAAGACGCAGGCCAACAGGCTGCGGAAGTTGGAATCGATGGAGTTGTCGTTACGGGATATGACAGCAACGGCAATACAGTCGCAACGACCACGACGGCAGGTGGTGGTAACTATACGTTGAACAACCCAGGCAACGTGCCGTTGAGGGTTGAGTTTACAAACGTACCGACAGGCTTCACTGACAGTCTGCTGGACCCGGCGACAGCCGACCCCAACGCAGTCGCATCCGTCGCGTTTACGTCCGGTGCAGCGAACTCGACGATGAACCTAGGGTTACATCGTCCTAGTGACATCTCGGACGCCGCCAACCTAGAGCTCGTAGCCACGTGTTTTGTCTTCGCTGACGGTCAAACCGGAAACGAAGCAGCCATCGTGAAGTTTGATTACATCAACGAAGGCGACTATGCACAGCTCCGCGGCAGCGGGATCCCGACGCCGGCGACCCCATACACGGTGTTGGCGACCATTGCAGAAGTTGGTTCCGTGGGCGGCATGGCGTACCAGCGAGACCTAGAGACACACTTTGCCGGCGCCTTCATGAAGCGACACTCTGGGTTTGGTCCAGGTGGTCCCGGCGCGATCTACCAGGTTCCGGAAAATGGCGGCGGCCCTTCTGTATTCGCAACTTTGCCGAACCCGGCAGATCCGCATCCGACTTCGACGATCGGTGACGCGAACTATTTGGCGGACTGGGATGTTGATGCGAACAGTTTTGATCTGGTAGGCAAGATCGGTGTTGGAGATCTGGATTTGACCGAAGACAGCACTACGCTGTTCGCGCTCAACCATTTCGACCGGCAACTGTACGAGATTCCGCTGGGCGCAAGCGCCACGCCGTTGGATCTGTCATCCCATAATTCGGCAGATATCGTCTCGCATGACTTTCTTTCGATCATCTTGAATGATGACGCCAATGCACTGGGCATCAATCCGACGCAAAACATTCGGCCGTCGGGTTTAGGCATCCAAGACGGCATGGTTTACATCGGAATGGTCAACTCGGCGCAATTCGATGCGGGAGGAGCGGAAGGAAATCTTGCTTCGACCGACATGTTTGCTTACGTCTATCGTTTCGATCCCAACAACCCCACGGCGGTTCCGCAGAAGGTGTTGGAGTTCTCGCTGGATTACAAACGCCATGCGATCATCGATGCTTCCTTTGAACCCTACACGCCCGGAAATTGGAATCCGTGGGTGAGTAGCTGGCCGGCTGGGCTGGATACCAGCGGTGAGGTTGGTTACGCACAGCCGTTCATGACCGACATCGAATTCGACAACGATGGCTCGATGATTCTCGGGTTTCGCGATCGATTCGGGGACCAGGGTGGGTACAACCAAGCACCGGAAGGCGGCGTGGCTGGGGCCAACGTAACGATTGATAGCGGTGGAGATACGTTACGCGCCGATTACGTCGCCGGCACGGACACGTGGACTATCGAAAGCAACTTGCAGTATCCATCGACGCCATTCCCCGCGTCGACGGATTTAACCGTCGAATTCTATAACCAGGATGACTACGGTGACGCTGCCTTCGGGCCAGTTATTCACAACGAAATAACGCAAGGCTCGTTGGCTTTGGTGCCAGGCTATCCAGAGGTTGTCACGACGGCAATGGACCCGATTGACGAGGTCTACTTCTCTGGCGGG
>CAYQMZ010000537.1:3003-5926 GCA_964418725.1 uncultured Pirellulaceae bacterium | reverse complement strand
CCTCGTTGCAGACTATGGCGAAGTCAAAGCTCGCCACGGCTTGGCCTCGTCACTGGAACAGTCTGCAGATGGCGTTTTTGTCTGGGTCGAGCGTAGCGTCGAACCATTTGTCGCTCGACTGGCCAAAGAGACCGGCAAAACGGTTTGGAAGTCCGCCGGACTGGGAGTCACCAGTTGGAGCAGTCCCCGCCTGATTCCACTTGCGAACGGAGGACACCATCTGGTTGTAAGCGGCATTGGCAAGGTGGCCGGTCTCGACCCTAGTTCCGGGGAGAGAAAGTGGACGTTTGAAAAAATTGCGAACAACTCGACGCCCACTCCAATTCCTCTCGGCGAGGGGCGATTCCTGCTAGGCTCAACCGAAGGTCGCGGCAGCGCGGGAGGTGGCAAAGCTGCAGCGTACAACGGCGTTTTCGCGATTCAAGAGAACGAAGCAGGAGCGTTCACAGTGGATTACGTGTGGAAGGCAAAGAGAGCCACCAGTTCGTTCGGCTCGCCGATCGTCCACAATGGGTTCGCCTATTTCGTCAACCGTTCCGGTGTCGTGTACGGCCTCGACATCGAAACGGGTGAGGAACGATTTGCCAAACGAACATCCGAGAGTGTCTGGGCAACGCCGATTGCGTGTGGCGACCAATTCCTCCTTCCAGGAAAGAACGGCACACTTACCGTTGCGGACGTTGGCGATGCCTTCAAATCTACGGAAATGCTAAACATCTTCGCATCGTCGAAAGAGCCGAATGTCCTTTATGCAGCACTGCTGTTAGATAGAAGTCTGATCTTACGTGCCGGAAACCGCGTTTTTCGTTACTGAGCGTGAGCCACTTCGCTGGCAGGACTTCGCCCCAAGCCGCCCTAGTCACGCAGCCATGCGAACCAAAGCCACCTTCAGCCCGTTCGCCTTTGGAATACCGTGGCGATTCGAGTGCGAATTCGGTAGAACGCCATATGAGTGAAGTTGCCGCCGCGGTCGTATCCGCCAGATATGGCCTATCGCAGTCTCAATTAATCAATCGAATGAATCCCTACGCACCGCCCAATCCGAACGACTCACCGACGCATGAGCGAAAGCCAAATGCACACTGGACTTTGTTCGTGGTACCGGGCCTTGCACTTGTTTCCACGCTTTCGATCGCTAGTTATCTGAACTTCGATTGGGCAATTTTCGGTGCTCCGTTCACTGCAGCACTGTTCGCGTTGATCCCGCTGTCTCGCTTGTGCGGCAAACGAGTAGTCCGAATCTGTATTCTTGGCCTGTTCGCTACCGTCGTAACCACGCTAGTGTGCTTGCTTGACTATCGGAGTGGGCAGCCTGTTTACCGAACGATCGACTTCAACACATTTGCTAACGGGTTACCTTGGGTAGCACTTGCTGGAGCAGTCGCCGCTGTACTAATCGAAGCTGCATGGGGGATCGTTCAGCTTGCACTCCCCAACAGGAGAACAGGTCACTCGACACACAGAAATCCGACGTCGTCAACAACTCCGCCTGACTTGTAGTGCAGGTGTCTTAGGGCTAGGTGTTGCAGGAAGAACCTAGTTCTAGATCACCGCATCAGTACAATGCCCGAATGTCTGGGCAAACCAATGAAGAGCGTGCGTGGGAACTAATTGCGATGGCGGACGCTGGCTCATCGCAATCACTCGGATTGGCATTCGAGATCTATCGTGATCAGTTGCGGCGAGCCGTTAGGCTTCGCATGAACTCACTTGTGAGAGCACGTGAGGACGAATCGGACATTCTGCAAGATGCATTCATCGCGGCGTCCAACGACTTGGCGCGATACACCAGAGAAAAGAAAGTCTCGGTGTACGTCTGGCTTCGTGGGCACGTTCAACAGCGTTTGCTGTCAGCCCATCGAAAACACCTTGATCGACAGAAACGAGACGTCCGACGCGACGTCCACTTGCATAAGAAACCTACAGGCTTGGTCGACTCCCATTCCATCGCTGGGCAGCTTGTCGGATCACTGACGTCACCGTCGCAATCTGTGTCAAAGGGTGAAGTTCGAGCAGCGGTCCAGCAGATTTTGGAGGATTTGGACCCGCTCGATCAGGAAATCGTGGCCATGCGACACTTCGAGTCTTTGAAAAGCAGTGAAATCGCCACTCTACTGAATATCAACGAATCAACCGCCAGTACCCGCTATCTGCGCGCCCTGAAGAAGATCAAGAACGGACTGGACGCCAAGGGAATTCAGAACGGCAACTAAGCCACTGATAAACCTATAGCTAGTGTCCTGAGTCATCTATTCGTTTGATTCGCAGGTCCGATTCCTGCCGGACAACACAAGAGTTGGACCACACAAAGGCCGGTAGGAACCTGGCCCTACCTTTTAGAGTACGAACGACTCAGCACACAGGACTGGCAACAGGTCAGTCCCACACGCTTCTTGCCGCGTCCGGATACCGTGGCCGCTACGACCACCAAGCTTGCCTGAATTCTTGCGTTTCCAACTCCTGAATGGCGACAACCGCCGTCATTCAATGACGCTTGGGGTAGTACCGTCTTTCGCCAAAGCAGCATTCGACTCTGCTTTTTCTTGGGCTAGAGCTCTCCGATTTGGTCACGCAAGCAGAAGAAACGAGAGCATTTCCGCGACCACTTTGGACAACAAAGTCATGAGCGATCAAGTCGAAGAACGCCGCGCCGGTGAATTGGTGCAGCAAGCGTATTCCGGAGCGCAAGAGTCGCTTGGATTGGCATTCGAGATCTATCGTAAAAAGCTACGCAGAGCGATTCAGTTGCGAGTCCATCCCAACATTCAATCTCGCGAAGACGAGTCGGATATCTTGCAAGAAGCATTCATTGCGGCTGCTGAAGACTTGCCCCGGTACGCAAAACACAGACCGGTTTCTGTCTTTCTGTGGTTTCGCGGGCATGTGCAGCAACGGTTGCTGGCGGCGCATCGAAAGCCCCTAG
>CAYQMZ010000537.1:0-2993 GCA_964418725.1 uncultured Pirellulaceae bacterium | reverse complement strand
TCTGTGCCATGCGAATCAGGCGTCCGGTGTCGACTCACGTTCAATCGTCGGGCAGCTTGTTGGATCGATGTCGTCGCCATCGCAGGAACTATCCAGAAAAGAGCTGCGCGAATTGATTCAAAAGATTTTGGACGAAATGGATCCGCTAGACCGCGAAATTGTTGCCATGCGTCACTTCGAATCGCTTAAGAGTTGCGAAATCGCAAACCTGCTGGGCATCAACGAATCGACCGCGAGCACACGCTACCTTCGCGCTTTAAAGAAGATCAGAGATGGTCTCAAGCCATACGGGAGAAAGCGTGAACGCTAAGCCGCTTGCTCCCGATGACGACTCGAATTGTGATTTTCACAGCAATCGTCTGGTGCACCCTTGCCGGTGGCCTCCGACAAGAGAACACCTGCAATCGCGAACGACCAAAAACAGCTAGATCTGTCGCCGTTTCCGGATCCAACCATATCCGCCAAGCACCGTCCCAATGAGCCCAAAATAGAGGAAGCTGCCGGGCTCAGGAACGGCAGTGACAGTCGCAGTTAGCGCCAAGTTGCCTCCACCAAGGTCATCGTCATAGTCGACCATAAATGACGCAGCACTGGTGGTATACGTGCCTCCATCCATCAAGGTCGTGTATCCGCCCACTCCATCGGACACCTGGAACGTACCGCCGTTCCAGGTTCCGTAGTCGATGAGGGTAAACACGTCGCCAGGACTTACACTCGCCCCGACGTCAACCGCCAATTCGAAGTAGGTATCGCCACCTGCACGATCCACGGAACCAGGGACGTTGATCTTGCCACTTCCGTTGGCACCAATCTCGAACGTGTACGTAGAATCCGCATCCCCAGTGATGGTGAAACTCGAAGTCGCATTGAGCACTCCGCCATCGCTGAATGTCATGTACGCATTCTCCGCACCGTCGTAGCCGGGGTAGAACTCTTCGCTGACATTCCAAACCGAGCCAACGCCAGAAATGCTCACGATGCCATCTCCGTCGTAACCAGGATACCCGTAGTCCGAATTTGCTACGCTTCCACCGCTGATCGCAAGCTCCCCCTGTGCGTCATAGCCGATGTAAGTTTCCCCTAGCGTCACTGTACTTCCGCTGCTGATCGAGAATTGTCCTTGTCCGTCGTAACCGACGTAAGTTTCTGTCAGCGTCACGGCGCTACCACCGCTGATAGTAACCGTCCCTTGGGTGTCGTACCCGGCGTATGCATACGGAATTGAGGCGGTGGCCCCATTAATCGTCACTGTGCCTGATGCTCCATCGCCTACAAGAAGCTCATCTCCAACGTTCAAGCTGGCGTTAGAACCGCTAACTGTTAGCTCGCCAGGGAAGTCATAGCCGACATAGATGTCGTCACCCGACAACGAACTAGAACCATCTACGGTAACCGTCCCGCTGGCTGTTTCTCCTATCAGCACTTCGTCCGCAATGGTCGAAGCAGCAAGGGCCGCCGAGCTATTTGGCGATGCGTTGCCGGTTAACGTGATGCCAGCTTGAAGCGAGACGGGTACAGCAAACAAAACGGTTGAAAGGCAACCAAGAATCCGCCAAATGGGGGAATTGATAAAGCTCATGACTATTTCATTTCAAACGGTGATACTCAAGGACCGGGCGGCGGAGGGTTCCAAGCACCTTTCTCCGCACACCTAATGCGTGACCAAACAGATCACGTTGAGCTCAAGAAAACTCGGAGAGATCACGTAAAACTTCTAAAGGCCGCAGCCGGCACTTCGCTTAACCGGCAGTCGTAGACGAACGTTTTGATGTTGCGATCTTCAGTAGGCCGGACCGAGCAAACGCTACTATTGCCGGAGCATCGGACGCAACAAAACTATTGTCTAGGCGAACGATGTTGGCATGAGAATCGACGGCGTTTGCAAAGTTCCGGCAGTGGATGCGTTCTTGATCCGGCCTACGCGCAACATCGAAGGGTGCACGCATGTGTTGGGACTGACGCGTGCGACTGCAGCTAACGTTTAACCGAGCGCGGAAAACTGGTGAAGATGATCGAACTTGTGGCAGTGCTAAGAACCGCGCTCCTCTGGAGACTACCTTCCTCGCCTTCACTGCCTTCCTAGACCGTCTTTCATCCGCCTCCACCCCGCAAACGACAACCCAACCAAGCCCAGACACAAGAACGCGCTGGGCTCGGGGACAGCGGTGGCAGTCAGTGTTCCAGATATCGCATAGAGCGGAAGGTTGGTGCCGGTGTTTGTAGGCCTTCCTGACGACTCCACCCATGGTCGTCCCGACTGAAAAGCATCTCCCACAGTAGCAGTGCGACCCCCAAGCGAAAATCCTCGCGTGCCGTTGTTGCGCAATCCCGTCCAGACTTTCGAGGGGGCGATCGTGTCTCCGTTCTGGTCTACGTTGAGAATCTGACCGATTCTCCCATCCCACAGATCGTTGTAGTCGTTTACCAACACGTTTCCGTCTAGGAGAAAAATGGGGACTCCACCCCCCTGTGTCCGTGAGTTAGTACGACCGTTGTTCGCTGAAAAAGTGCCGGCAATCGCGTACCAGTCAGTCCCCAGTTCATTCAGAATGGGTTGGGATACTGCCTGATCGGTTACAAAATTATGGTAATCCTGAATGTTTCTCGAAGTCGCGTTTCGGGTTCCAGCAGTAACGAAAGCTAATCGATACTCAGTACCAGGCGGCAACGAGGGAAGGACGGGGCCTGCAACACATTGGGACGAAAAGGTGAGGAGTAGAATTACAAACGCATTTCGAAGGAGTCGGTTCATCGGATTCTTGTTCAGCAATATTCAACAACGAGACGTCAATTCGGTCTTAGTGATGACGTGACCATGCGGCTCGAAACGAGCTCAAGAAAACCTGAATGAATCCGAACAAAACAAGAATGTCGATTCTCCGTGGCGGAATCTGAACCTACGACCTTGACAGTTAACTTTGGTTCATCCCTCTAGCGCGCACGCAATCAATTCACCCTCCCTCCCGGCAGGCTTGGAGCTTCAAGTGACGGGG
>CAYQMZ010000536.1:0-5931 GCA_964418725.1 uncultured Pirellulaceae bacterium | reverse complement strand
ACCTGGCACTGACTAAGTCGTACGAGTCGGACTCATTTGGGGATACAACCGACGGAGAGATCGAAGTCGGTTCCGACGTGACGTTCCGGATTGACGTTACCAATCAAGGCACTGTGGATGCGGTGGACTTCGAGATCACGGACTACTTGCCAGCCGGTTTCATCTTGAATGACTCGAATTGGACGGACAACCTGAACGGGACCGCCAGTTTCAACTACTCGGGGCCACCTCTAGCCGCTGGTAGCTCAACCCAAGTTCTGATTACGCTGACGGCAACCACGCCATCCGCTGGTTTGGTGATCAACCGAGCCGAAATCTCGAGTGATGATGGTGCAGACGCGGATTCGTCAACGGACTCGGATGCCTCCAACGATAACCAGCCAGCGTTGCCCGGCGATCCCACTGATGACGTGGTGGACAACAGCGGCGGTGATGAGGATGACCATGACATCGCCGGAGTTACGGTCGTTGCGTACGATTTGGCTTTGACGAAACAGTACGCGTCGGATTCCTTTGGCGATCCCACCGATGGGCAAATTAATGTCGGTTCGGATGTGACCTACACACTAGAGGTCGTCAACCAAGGCACTAGTGCAGCAGCGTTCTTTGAACTGACGGACCACATCCCGGCGGGTTTTGTCCTGAACGATTCGAACTGGACGTTCAACAACGATGCGACGGCGACCAGCGGAGGTACTGCAAGCTTCAGTTATGGTGGCTTGGCTCTTGCCCCCAGTGCTTCGACACAGATCACGATAACGCTGACGGCTGTTGACCCATTGGCTGGTGACATGATCAACGTCGCCGAGATTTCGAACGACGATGGCACAGACATCGACTCGACCACTGATACGTCGGGTTCGAACGATAGCCAGCCAACCAGTCCCGGCGATCCCACCGATGACGTGATCGACAATACGGGAGGCGACGAAGACGACCATGACATCGCGGGTGTTGGAGTCTATGACCTTGCTCTCCGAAAAACGTACGCGTCGGATACCGTGGGTGATCAAAATGACGGGTTCATCGGTGTTGGCGGAGATGTAACCTATTCGATTGAGGTCATAAATCAGGGTACCGTCGATGCTGGTTTCTTCGAGCTTACGGATTACATTCCGGTTGGCTTTACGTTGAGTGATGCGAACTGGTCGTTCAACAATGATGCGTCGGCGACCAGCGGCGGTACTGCGACACGAAGCTTCTTCGGGACGCTTTCTGCTGGTTCGACTGAAGCCTTCGATATTACGTTGACCGCTGTCGATCCGTTGGCCGGTGACATGGTCAACTGGGCGGAGATTTCGAATGCCGACGGTCAAGACATTGACTCGGTGGCCGACTCAACGCCAGGAAATGACAATCAACCAAGCGGTCCCGGTGAACCAACAGATAACGAGATCAATAATGCGTTAGGAGACGAAGACGATCACGATCCAGCGGGTGTCCAGATGTATGACTTGGCTTTGACCAAGGTCTACACATCGGATTCGTTTGGTGATCCGTCGGATGGTGAGATCGAAATCGGAGCTGACGTGACGTACACGATCGAAGTCACGAATCAGGGCAGTGTCGATGCAGCGAGCTTCACTGTGACGGACTACATTACGCCAGGCTTCAGTCTGAATGACTCCGGATGGGTGGATAACGGTAACGGCACGGCGACCTTTACGTACGCTGGAACGCCGCTGACACCCAGTGCTTCGACCCAAACAACGATCACGCTAACCGCTGCGACACCGTCGGCGGGAATGAACATAAACCGAGCCGAGATCTCGTCTGATGATGGGCCGGATGCGGATTCGACTGCGGATATCGTACCGAATAACGACAGTCAACCGGCTGCACCAGGGGATGCAACGGATGACACCGTCGACAACTCCGGTGGGGACGAAGACGATCACGACATCGCGGGTGTCACGGTTGTGGCCTATGACTTAGCTCTGACGAAGGTCTATGTGTCCGATAGCTTTGGGAATACAGCGGATGGCCAAATCGGGGCTGGAGCAGACGTCACGTACACCATCGAGGTCACGAATCAAGGGACGACGACGGCGAGTGTCTTCGAACTAACGGATTACTTGCCTGCTGGATTCACCCTGAACGATCCAAATTGGTCGTTCAATGGCGATGCGACTGCGACCAGTGGAGGCACCGCGACGTTCAGTTACACCGGACCAGCTCTGGCACCGGGAGCCAGCACGCAGATCGATATTGTTCTGACGGCCGACAATCCGTTGGCCGGCGACATGATCAATCGGGTCGAGATTTCGAGCGACGATGGGACCGACATCGACTCGATCGCAGATGCTGATCCCACGAATGACAATCAGCCTCTTGTCGCCGGCGGCCCAACCGATAACGTCATCGACAACTCGAATGCTGACGAGGACGACCACGATATCGCGGGCGTTGGGACCTATGACCTTGCACTGACGAAGGCGTATGGTTCCGACAACTTTGGCGACGCCAACGATGGTGTCATACAAGCGGGCTCGGATGTGACATTCGTCATCGATGTAACCAATCAAGGGACGGTTGCTGCGGCCAGCTTTGAATTGATTGACTACCTGCCAGTCGGATTCCTGTTGAGTGATTCTGCTTGGACTGACAACGGAAACGGAACGGCCACCTTTGCTCACTCTGGCAACGTATTGCCGGGTGATTCCGTTCGCGTTCCCATTACTCTTCGAGCCCAGTCTCCGACTGCTTCGATCGCATTGAACTTTGCCGAAATCGCTAACGACGATGGCGATGACTTTGATTCAACTGCGGACACTTCACGCACCAACGACAATCAGCCCGTGGCGGCTGGTGATCCGACGGATGGAGTCATCGATAACAGCGGCGGCGACGAAGACGATCACGACATCGCATCGGTTTCCATTGCAAGTGACCCAAGTATTGGAGTCTCGAAAGACGGTCGATATACCAGCGCGACGGAGGTGACATACGACTTCTTCCTAGAACACTTTGGCGACGCACAGGGAATCAATCTGACGATGCCGGATGACTTGGATGCAGTATTCGGAGTTGGCAACTACACCGTTGCACCGCCGCAGTTAGTAGCTGGCCCATCGACGCTTGGCGTGAATTCCGCCTTCAATGGGAGTAGTGATCAGGAGTTGATCGCTGCTGGAAGTTCAATGATGCCGGGCGAGACAGCCCAGATTCAGTTTGCCGTCACAATCATGAACTTGGTCGACGTGCAGAACAACGGTTTGGGCGTTTACGACAACGCTGTGGTGCTTCGCGGTTCCAATACGCTCAGCACGCCGTTCTCTGATCCATCCGATGACGGAATCACGCCTGGTCCCGGCGGCACGGGTTCTCCGACGACCGTCGTTGCCGGTAACGCATTGATTTCGGGGACGGTCTACTCAGACACGAACGGAAACGGCACTTTCGATCCGGGAATCGACAGCGGAATCATTGGCGTAGAAATTGTGCTGACGGGAACCGACATCTTCGGCAGTCCCGTGAACAGCAGCATCCTCACTGACCCCAATGGCTTCTATGAGTTTACGGGCCTAATACCAGGTGACTACACGGTCACAGAGATTCATCCGCCAGAGTTCATTGACGGTCCCGAGCAGATCGGTACGGCTGGTGGTGGAACATCGAACGACCAGTTCACAATCACTATCAATCCTGGAGATTCAGGATCCATTTCGAACAACTTCGGCGAAATAGGTTTGTCGTCGTCGTTCATCTCGAAGGCACTCCTGTTATCGTCGACACCGTCGAACTATTGGACAAACCTGAATACGAACGGAGTCAACGGACTTTGGGTTCCTGTCGAGCCAACCGTTAGTGGCGCGGTTCAAGGACTGCTAGTTGACTCGGAGGGCATCCAGGTAGACCTGTTCACTGAGAAGATGGATCCGGTGGCTCCGTCACGCAGCGATGATGCTGCACCGACGTGGGTTGTTACGGCCGGTGAGAACTACTTCGCAAGGCTGACGGGTGAAGACGTTAGTTTCGACTTCGGACTCGCCTACGGCAAGGACGCGAACCTTCCCATTCAGCTGGATGTGAATGGCGACCAAGTGATCGCAGTTGGAACTGCTGGAGACGACGACTTCGAACTCATCCTCGGCGATGAGAAGCATACGCTCAGTGTCGCCGGTTATGACTTTGACTTTGATGCCCAGGTCATCCGCCGGTTTGCTATCGGTGGTTCGTTTGGGGAGAACTCGATTCGGGTTGTTGGCACCGATTTGGACGATGTGGGCAACGTGCTAGGTGCGAAAGGATCTTTGGTCAGCGATGCTTACTCAGTCAAAACCTTTTCGTTCAGCAACCATACGTTCGAAGGCAATGGCGGCAACGACTACACGCAGATCTTTGGTTCCTTGGGCGACGACAAGCTCTCTGGATTGCCGCAAGATTCGACGCTGACGACTCCTGAAGGCTTCATGCGGATGACTGGCTTTGAGCGTGTCGATTCGTATGGTCGTGGTGGCTACGACTATGCGTCCATGTACGGCACGTTCGGAGACGACCATTATTACACGTTCGAAACCTATGAAGTTCTGCTAGGCGAAAACATGGTGCAGCGAACGATTGGCTGGGACCGCGTCGATGCGTTTGGTCGAGCCGGCAATGACACGACAAGGCTATTCGATACACCAGGCGACGATCACTTCTGGAGCTTCGACAATTATGCGGTAATGGTGTCCGATCACTTGCACGCGGTTGTGAAGGGATTCGAAGACCTCAACGCGACAGCCAGCAACGGTGGTAACGATACAGCTCATGTCCGCCAGCTAGATACCGCGGACGTTTTCCTCGCGGCGGCGAGTAGTGTCACGGTAAACGGTCCGGGCCGCAGCGAAGCGATTCAGGGCTTTGAGAATGTCGAAGCGATTCCGAAAGAGAATGCGAATCCATCGGCTTCAGCAACGGACGTCTCATTCAAGTTGATCGTGCAACGAGGCTGGATCTAAGTCGACCGAAGGAAGTTCGTGGACTGACGATCAACGCGTCGGTCGACATTTGTTACCGTGGAATTGGCTGCCAGGCGGGCCGCTACCTTGCGGACTTGTTGCCAGAGAAAAACGCCGGCGGTGCGGTTTTGCGGATCAGTTTGAGGTAGTCCATGGATCGCATTTCCGGGCAAGCCAATACGGCATCGCAGAATTCTGCGGGCGGCGAGTATTCGTGTGCATCGATGTAGTGGACGATTAGCGACGGCGCGACGAACAGTTGTTCGCCGTAGGGTATGAATATGTTGGAGATGCCGAGTTGAACCGTGACGTTATCGAGCGTCAGTTGGGAGGGACCACCGGAGAATCGGCAGAAGTCGCAAGCGTGAGCACCCATTGCGATGAAAGGCTGCCATGGGGCAACGAGCATTTGGTGAATGCGTGCGAACAAATCTTGTGGCACGTCACCCTTCGAGTAGTCGACGCCGCGTGCGAGCCAGCCGACAGCGATCAGCTTGCTGTCATGATTGGGCGTGATGTAGTCGCAGGGCGTGAGGTCAGCGTACTCTGCCATGGTAAAACGCTAATGCTCTACGACAGCTTGCTGGACGACGGAATAGCCTCAACAAGCAAGCAGCAATGCTGAAAGGGCATGAGTACGAGAAAGAGGCCCATACGCCATTGCGAAGAAGAGCCAATGGTCACGTTCGCGAACCATCGGCTCTCACACTTAACGACGACTACTTCATCTTGTAGTCGGGATTCGCTGGGTTGAAGTCTTGGTCGGTCAGCCCAACATTGAACTTCAAGCGAACGTAGGTGTACTCTTCGATGAGTTGATCTTCCGATACAGCGCCGCCCTTAACTCGCGGCCAGTCGTAGGCCTCATAGCGGACAGGAAAACCGTATTCGTTGTCGATGAAGATTCGAGCCTTGTGGAAATCCAGATGGGGAAGCTTTTCCTTGTGAGTCACCTCAACCCGAGTCGCAGCACGTTGGTTGATGTTGG
>CAYQMZ010000535.1:0-5936 GCA_964418725.1 uncultured Pirellulaceae bacterium | reverse complement strand
TCCCCGCTCTTGGCCGAGGGGACGAGCCGATCGTACAGTTCACGCCGCAGCCTTTGTTTCAGCTCTGGTGGCGTGGGCGGAAGGCTCTTGAAAGCAGTAACTTCGGCTTCACCTGCCAGTCCAGTTGGTCCATCGGGGCGAAGAAGGACGACGCACCATTCTGAGGGCAGAACAATGTGTTCCCGTAGTCCACCAATTTCGTCGTCGTTCGACTTGCCTTGATCGACAATCAACCCTCCGAATTCGAATCCGTGTGTTCCGACCGCTGACCTGCGACCGCGGTCTACGGACTTCGCCCGATCTAGGTAGTCGACGTCTCGTTGAAACAGCGTGTCGAGCGCCCACGCAACCGACATTCCGAGTTGCGTGCCTAGTCCTAGGCCAACATGCTGAGGCGGGACGCTGTGGACTTGGACGTTGACGGGTTCGCGAACGCCGGCTTGTTGTTGCCAATGCTCCAGAAAACGTTGGGCTCGTTCGGCCAGCGGTCCATCGAATGTCGATGCCTCGGATGCACCGGGCGCTTCAGGATTGGAGCCGCTGCCGTGCTTTCGTTTGGCAACGGAAAGCTCGAGGTGTGGCGTTTCCAGCATCACGCCAGCACCGCCAAAATACCGATCGTCGGACTTGTCGATCGAAAGCAGGCCGAAGTGAATACGGCTTGGGGCGATAATGCGTACGTGTGAGGGCATCGGGGACGGTTCGATTTGTCGGTGAAATCCAACTCAGCAGGAGAAAACACGGGTGGCGTTGCCAATTGCCAAGTAAACAATGTCTGGACGGCGTCCTTATCATAGCGGAATTAGCGATTAGAAATCGCTTGCCGTCGATCGTTATGCACCACCCTGACAAAACAATGAATCGAGGCCATTTTGTCTGACGAAGAGAACCTGCGAGCTGTCTGCGCAAGTCTGCAAGTCGAGCCAGAGAAGTTAGGTGTCGTTATCGTCGATCACGGCTCGCGTCGCGAGGCAAGTAACGCAGCCTTGCTGGACGTGGTCGCGGCATTTCGCGAATCGCTACCGTACCGCTTGGTAGAGCCAGCACACATGGAGCTTGCTGAGCCCAGTATTGAACAAGCTTTTGCGAAAGCGGTGGCAGCCGGCGCGGAAGTCGTTGTGGTGCATCCATACTTCCTACTGCCCGGCCGTCATTGGGCGGAGGATATTCCTCGACTTGCCGCTGAAGCTGCGGCTCAGCACCCTGGTGTTCGACATTTGGTCACTGCCCCGCTGGGGATTCATCGACTCATGGCAAAGATCATGGATGAAAGGATTCGTCACTGTATGCAGCATGTGGCCGGCGTCGCGCCGTCCTGCGATCTCTGCGATGAGCGGGGCCGCTGTCAGGGAATAGAGTGACTGGCAGCCCCTGATCGCTCGCTGGTGGTACCGGCAGGACCACAGCCACAGCGGTCGAAAACTGGTACATTGGTGCTCCGGCAAGCCTTTTTCTGCGGCTTGGTATTGCTAACTACATGACGCCAATAACACCAGTATCATGCAAGTAAACGAGTACTTCGACGGCAACGTAAAATCCATCGGCTTCGAAAACCAAGAAGGAAAAGCAACCGCAGGTGTCATGGCGGTTGGCGACTACGAATTCGGCACCAGCGAAAACGAGCTGATGAAAGTCGTATCCGGTGAGCTTCATGTGAAGTTACCGGGGGCCGAGGCGTTTGAGAGTTTCCCTGCTGGGACAGAATTCAAAGTCGCGGCGAATGAGAAGTTTCAGCTTCAGGTGAAGCAACCGACTGCATATCTTTGCTTTTACGGTTAGTGCCTGAGCCCTGCGATGACGCATTCCGAAGACCAGTTCGATCGTCCGAACCCATTTGCTGCGCCCAATGTCGAGGAGACGGAGTCGGCACCTGCCAGCAACCACTTTGGGGCGATTTGGTTGCATCCTCGCCGAACGATTCGCGCGATTGTCGCAGAGAATCCCAATCAACAAGTCACCCTTCTGAGTTGTCTCTCGGGGATTGGCCAAACGTTGGACCGGGCAGCGACGCGAGACGGCGGTGAAGAATTTCCGCTGGCCTGGGTGCTAGTCGCGTCTTTGCTCCTTGGGCCGCTGTTTGGCTTGATCGGCGTTCGCATATCCACCTTTCTTGTGCATATCAGTGGTCGCTGGATAGGCGGCAAGGCTTCTCGACGCAATTTGCTTGCCGCGTTGGCGTGGGCCTACGTACCACAGGTGGCGACTTTGCCTCTTTGGTTACTGGCCATTGCGATTTTTCGCGAGGAGCTCTTTACAAACGTGACTCCAAGGCTGGAGGCCAGCCCTGTCTTGTTGGCGACTATGCTGGTGTTCGGTGTGGTGCAAGCGGTAGCTGGCATCTGGAGTCTTGTGATCTCGTGCAACACGATCGCGGAGGTGCAAGGCTTTCGCTCCGCTTGGGCTGGGTTGGGTAACATTTTTCTTGCCGGGGTATTGCTGATCGTTCCCTTGATTGCGATCGCATTCGCGGTGTTGCTCGTGGTTAGGGCATGATGTTCTGTGGACGGGCCAGAATGCTAATTTGATTGCAACATTGAAATGACATAAAGGCCCGGATAACGACGGCGAAGTAATCGCTTCCGTGGCCGCAAGCCGATTTTTGGAAAGTATGAAATTGAAGACGATAAGCACAGAAGATCACATTGCGTTCGCGGACGCTATTGAAAGTGGCGATGGCGATCAAATTCGTTCATTGTTGCAGTCCTTTCCTGAGCTGCTTGCTCATCCCGATTGGGTTCCACCACCCATTCATTGTGCCGTTCTTTGGAAGCAGCCGTCGAGCGTGCAAGTTTTGCTCGATAGCGGTGCCGATATCGAATCGCAGGAACCAGATCGAAAGACGACGCCATTGCGGTACGCGGTCATGTATTGCCAACTCGAATCGATCCAGTTGCTGCTTTCGCGTGGTGCAAATGCTGGGGCGGTCGTAGACGGCGGTACGACTGCGCTGCAATTGGCGCAAGAGGCGGCCGACGGAGCCTATGAAGAATTCGAAGATCTCCCTGCTCGCGAAAATCTGGACTCACTGCCTAAATGCCGGGTGATGCCTCAGCGCATTCGCAATTTCGCCGCTCGTCTTGGCGAATCAGTGGTGGAAGTTGCTAAATCTTCGAATTGGCAAAAATCGAGCAAATGTCGGAACTTCCGTTGGGAATAGCGCGTCGAAGTGATGTGCAGCAATGCTGTTGTGTCACAGACAACCAGTTCTTCCCGGGAGATTCCCATGAAACGTTCCATTGGCCTTTGTTGCGCTGCGGCGCTGATGATTGTTGGTTTTAGCGGCCTCACGCATGCGGTGGAAACCATCGAGATAAAAATTGGTGACGATGCCAAGCTAGTAAAGGTATCGGATAAGAATTCACCATTTACTGGAAAACGCGCTGCCGTCGATGTGGCTGTGTTGCTCGATACGTCCAATTCAATGGACGGTTTGATCAGTCAAGCTAAATCGCAGCTGTGGACGATTGTGCAAGAGTTTGCGGCTGCCAAAAAGGCCGGTCAAACGCCTGTCTTGCGAGTAGCTCTCTTTGAATACGGAAACTCTGATCTGCCTGCCTCCGAAGGGTACATTCGCCAGGTCGTACAGCTCACGGACGACTTGGATGAAGTTTCCAAATCTCTGTTTTCACTGAAGACGCATGGCGGTGATGAGTACTGCGGCCAGGTAATTGACGAGGCAGTCAAGCGACTGGACTGGGTGAAGGACGCCAACAGTTACAAGGCGATCTTCGTGTGCGGAAATGAGCCATTCACGCAGGGCTCGGTCAAGTATCAAGATTCGTGCAAAGGAGCGATCGGCAAGGGGATTGTCGTAAACACGGTTCACTGCGGTTCGTACTCTGACGGCGTCAGTGGGCAATGGGAAGCGGCTGCCAGTATGTCCGAAGGAAAGTTTCTGAATATCAATCAGGATAAGAAGATCGTCCACATCAAATGTCCACAAGATAAACTGATCCTGGAGCTCAATGGAAAGCTGAACAAGACATACTTGTGGTTCGGCGATGCGACGCAACGAGCGTACTACGCAAGAAACCAAGTGGCTCAGGACGAAAACGCACGGCATCTGTCGGAAAGCGTTTTGCTGAGCCGCGCCGCGGCAAAGTCTGGCGCCGGTTACGGCAATTCAAAACGTGACCTGATCGATGCGATGGGCGCCGATGCTGATGCTCTGAGTGCGATTCCCGAAGCCAAACTGCCCACCGAATTACAGAAGATGAAGCCCGCCGATCGTGCCAAGCACATCGATAAACTAACCGCGGAGCGGAAACTGCTGCAGCAGCAAATCGCCAAGCTGAACAAGGAACGGGCTGAATACATCGCGAAGCAGCGAAAGGCTGAGGCCGGTGACAAGGACGCGACTTTGGGCGACGCATTCATTGACGCAGTGCGTCTGCAGTTAAAAGAGTCGGGATTCGAAGTAGCCAAGTAACAAGAGGCTGCGTCGAACTGTCTTCAACGTGATTGGGGGGCGACGCGATCTGGATTCGACGCGGTCAATTTGGCCGCGTCGTTTCGCCTTGCACTCACACTTGGCCCACCATCTTTCTGCCAGACCAGAAGACGCCTAGGAGTAAGACGATCGAGCCTGCCCACAATGGGTTCGCCCAAATGCGAAGCCGTCGAACAAGTGGTTCGGGCTCGGGCAGGGATTGGATCTCCTGGATCAATTCGTCGACTTCGTCTCGTTTCACCATTCTGCCGCCGGAAACACGTGCGATCTCGTCCATTACGTCGGCACGGGCCGGTTGCCCGATTCGTTCGCGGTCCAGGCCCTGTACGGACAGTTTGGTTTCAAGCGTCGCGTTGTTCTCGCGACAACTCAGGGCCATCTTGTAGTCACCTCTCTCTGAGGGGCGGAATGAGCCGGTGAATAGTCCCCATTCCTCGTCGCTAGGACGCAGCCGAATGGTTTCTGTGTCACCGGAGGGACTGATGGCTTGTAACGTGACGGTGCCTGTTTCCAGTGGCTCGCCGGAATTGCTCATGATGTTTGCATTGAGCGTTACGACGCTGTCGGTCTGCGGGTTGTCTGGCGAGTAGAACAATCGCATCTTTTCGCCTGCTGCGATGCCCCTTTGATATGCCATCCAGCGCGCCACTTGGCCCCAGAAGCGATAGTGATAGCGGTCTTCGACGCCTTCACGCCATCGCCACGCCGCGTCCGTTCCCATGTACAGCACTTTGCCAGTGCCATACGTCTTGGTAACCAACAGCGGGATTCGGCCCTGCGGCCCCATTTCTGTTTTGTGAGTTGCTAGGACTTCCGTACCTGCTTTGCTGCGTTTCGCCGCCGCATACCAGTGAAATCCCGGAAGCGTTTCCCATAGCCGGGCATTCTCCGCTTCGTCGTCTTCCAGTTTGGTCAGCAAACTTAGACGTCCGGTTTCCGTCAATTCAAATTGTGCCGGATCCCTCGAGCCCCAGCCTCGCTTCTGTGCCGGATCGAGGACCACCGGGTAGAGTTCGTCTAGTTCTGTCTCGGCCAGAGACAAATGACCGCCACGCATACCTGGCATCAGGATGAGGCCGCTCGCTTGGCTGCGCACCAGGCCCTTGAGGAGGCGGCATTGTTCGACGGTGAGTTGTCCCTCGCCGACACCAACATCTCCCAAGAAGACAACGTCGTAATCTTTTAGCTCTCCCAGTGTTGCTGGAAAGACTTTGATGTAACCCTTGCCGCCTCCGACTTTGCTGAGCCCTGGGTGAAACAGCAGGCAACTAACGTCGACGCCGGGATCTCGTTCCAACGCATTGCGGAGATAGCGGTACTCCCATCGTGGAAACGACTCGATTAAGAGAACCTTAATGGCTTCTTCTTTGATTGAGATCGGAACGACGCGGTTGTTGTTTTCTTGGACAAGCTCGTCCTGCTGCGTGGGGACACTGACGATCAGTTTTGCGTCGCCCGTTTGGCTTGGTTTCCACAACAGTGACTC
>CAYQMZ010000534.1:0-5936 GCA_964418725.1 uncultured Pirellulaceae bacterium | reverse complement strand
TTACGGCGTACGCTGCGCCGTGCCCGCGTTTGGGTTTCAGGACCATCGCAACGGACAGTTAGTGCGAATGTTCTCGCAGGAAACGGCAATGGACGTCGAGCAGCGAATCTCTGGCGATGAACGGGGACTTCTGCGAGACGGCAGTTCGTATTGCAACATCTACGGCGGTGGAGCACGTGATACACACTTCTGTGCATCCAGTTTGGGCTGGGCGGAATTGATGCGAGGCTTCAGTTTGCTTCGTCTGCTGCCGTTCGTCCTATGGCATGCTTGGAGCATCGTCCATGTCGTGGGCCTTTTGGTCGTTGAGTTCTTTTTGGCCTGCTTTGGGTTTGTGAAAGGAGCACTCACGAAACAGGAATACTGGCAGGAGTTGTTGATGATTCCTGCCCGAGTTGTGGTCGTGATTTTGCTAAGGGAGATGGCAACAATCGGTGCCACGTTGGATGTAACGCGTGGCGTTCCGATTGTGCATCTGAATTTTCTGGGTTACGACGAGCAGGCCCACCGCCGCGGTCCCAAGTCGAATTTTGCACACTGGACGCTCAAGGGGATCGATAACGCCGTTCGACGGCTTTGGCGAGCCGCTCATCGCTCGGGATCGCGTGAGTACGACGTCTGGATCTACTCGGATCACGGACAGGTAACGACCACGCCGTTCGACTATGTCACCGGCAATTCAATCGCGAATGTCGTTGCCGAAGTGGAGGAAGTCGTCTTCCACCAGTCGACTGCCGATCGAGTCGACCGTGCGGCAAGTGAAAGTGAGCCGAGTAGCGAAGTAGCTGCTGTTGATCGGTACGCAAAGGAGTTCAACGCGCGTGATGCCTCGGGGTCGTCTAGCCACGATACTCGAGCCAGTTGGCTGAGTGCGGGCTGGTTGGTTGGGAAACTGTTTGGAGAGGGAACGCAACCGAAGGCTCGCCTGGGAACCTGTGCCCAAGTTGCTGCGTTGGGGCCAGTGGGTCTTGTCTATCTAAACCGAAAGATCACGATTGATCAGAGGTTGAGAGTGGCGGAAGAGCTCGTCCGGCGTGGCGTGCCCGTGGTGTTTCTCGCAAAGCCGGATACGACGTTGGCAATTACGGCGGAGGGACAGTTCGACGTAAAACGCGAACCGGAGAAGGTGTTTGGTGCGAAGCACCCATTCTTGCAAAGCGTCGCTGATGACATGGTGACCCTCTGCAATCACGCCGATGCGGGTGACTTGGTGCTCAGCGGCTGGCGACCTGGCAGTGAATCGCTCAGTTTTGCGGTGCAAAGCGGAGCTCATGCTGGACCGAGTCCCGAGGAGACGCACGCGTTTGTCATGGCTCCGGACGATGTCTACGAGACTTCAGCTAAGTCTGCTGCAAGCTCAAATATCGTCTGGAGACCGAACGACTTGCGTCTAGCGGCTGAGCGATTTCTACGTCATGAGCTTCCCAGTCCGGCGAACGGAGACTGGGCTGAACCGTATCATCGACTGCGGGTGATGACTTACAACGTCCACGGTGGCGTTGGGATGGATCACCGCTTGGACATTCGCCGCATAGTCCGCGTGATATCGCAGAGCAACGCGGATGTGATCGCCCTGCAAGAGTTGGATGTTGGAAGGCCTCGTTCCGGATTTCGGGACCAGGCGGAAGAGATCGCCAGACTTCTAGAAATGCAATGTCAATTCCATCCCGCGTGGATGCTGGAAGAAGAAGCCTATGGCGATGCAATTCTAAGTCGATTGCCAATGAAGTTGGTGCGTAGCGATGCGCTGCCCTCGAAGAGCGAACGCCACGAACCGCGCGGCGCGATCTGGGTGGCAATCGAGCCCACGCCCGGTGTTTCAGTCCAGGTGATCAATACACATCTGAGCTTGTATCCCGGAGAACAGAGGGCACAAGCGATTGCTTTGGCTGACGATTGGATTCGTAGTGCAAAGGATGAAGGAACGACAATTGTATGCGGCGACTTCAATGCTCAGCCTGCGTCATCCAGTTACAAGACAATTAACCGCCTGGTTCGTGACGTGCAGACATATGGGGCACGCGGGCGTCCGGCGCCGACGTTCTTCAGTCCCAGGCCACTGGCGCGAATTGATCACATTTTTGTGACGGAGGACGTGGGCGTTCAAGAGGCACATGTAGTCGACAGTCGACTCGCGCGCTTGGCGTCGGACCATCTGCCGTTAGTGGCGGATTTGACCGTCGCGACCCCCGTTCGTAGCTCGGAAGTTCGGAAGTGGCCGGCACTGGCAAGCCATCAAAACTAAGGGGCAATGCACCAGATTGCTCGCATTGACTAGGAAAGAGGAGACTAATGAAACTGTTTACTAAATGGCTGCCGTGGAAGTATGTCGTTCGCCGAGTTGCTCGCGCGCAGGGCGTCGTGGATCCCATTGCGGTTTTGTCTCGGTTGCATGCGTTCGCTGAACCTTCGGAAGTCACCGCGCCGGTGGAGTTGCTCCGCGCGGGGATTGTGTTTCATGCTCGCGGGTTGATGAATGCGGGTTCGATCCAACACAACCGCGACTGGATTTGGCCATACTGGGTTGAACGCCAATTTGATCCGAATGATGACGCCTTCTTGCCTCGAGCGTTTTCCGTGACGCACGTGAATCTGACGAACCGCAATTGGACGGCCGTGGGGCTGCCGGGGTGCGATCATCTGCCGATTGTCGATCCGCGAGGTCTGCTTACGCCTTATTGGGACGGTTGGTCGATAGACGGATGGATATTCCAGAATGATGGTGATCGCCTAGTGCCATCACGAGAGCGAGTGGTGCATCAATCGTTCGATATGGATGAAGGCGTCAGCGTTTCGACGGCTTGTGAACACGCTGGCATGGTGCTGCAGTCGAATGTAGAGGTTGTTCGACAGCATGAAGAGGCTCTTGTAACGCAGAGGTGGCGTGTCGAAAGTAACGAGCCCGCATGGTTGTTGCTGTCACTGCGCCCCTACAACCCAGAAGGCGTGAGTTTCGTACACGACATTCATCTGGATGAAGACGCATGTGGCTGGAAGATTGGTGAACACGGACGAGTTCGTTTCTCCGTGCCAGCGGATCAGCACTTCACGTCCGACTACAAGCATGGCGATGTCTCGGCTTTCGTTTGGAACGAGGGCGCGAAGTCGGTGCATTGCAAAGTAGGCATGGCGACGGCGGCTGCGGCATTCAAGTTGGATCCGAATGAGCCTCGCGAAGTGACGCTAAATGTGCCGCTTGATCGCAAGTCGGAGCGGCACTGGATGGGACCAACGGTTGAAAAACTGGTGAGCCCGACACCAGTAGTGAGTCTGGAAAGCCATTGGAATGCATCGGATCAGTGGAAGAATCAGCTGGAGGACACAACGAAAGTTTGTGTGCCGGACGAGCGATTCGCTTTCTTGCACGATGCTGCAATGCGTAGTGTCGCTTTGCATTGCCCGAAAGACGTATACCCAGGACCTTACACCTACAAACGCTTTTGGGTGCGCGACGCCACGTTCATCTTAAACGCGGCTTTGTGTGTTGGTTTGCATGATCGTGTGACCAATGCAATGCCGGAGGTCTTGAAGCGACAGGATCGAACCGGCTACTTCCATTCGCAGGAAGGCGAGTGGGACGCTAACGGCCAAGCAATGTGGTTGATGGGCCGTTACTTGCAGTTTACCAATCGTGAAATGCCCGCGGGATGGGAGTCGATAATCACGCGAGCCGCGAATTGGATTCGTCACAAGCGGTTGCCGCAGGGTGGACAAAGCGTAGCAAGTGGGTTGTTGCCAGCAGGGTTTAGCGCGGAGCATCTCGGACCGAACGACTTTTACTATTGGGATGACTTTTGGTCGATTGCTGGTCTGCGGATGGCGGCGGGAATGCTGCGTCAAAAGTCAAACACCTACGAAGCTACGAAGTGCGAGATGGTTGCCGAAGAGTTGGAGACCGCGATAGATCGTAGTCTGCAACGCACGGATTACATGCGGACGACGCTTGCGTATCCTGCGGCACCGGAGCGACGTTTAGACGCCGGGGCGATTGGATCGATTGCAGCGTCGTATCCGTTGCAACTGCTCGAACCACAGGACGAAAGGCTGTCTGGGACCGTCGAGTTCCTAATGGATCAATGTCTCGTCGGTGGGGGATTCTTCCAAGACATGATTCATTCGGGGATCAACCCGTATCTGACGCTGCAGTTGGCGCAGGTGATGCTTCGCAGCGGTAACAGCGACTACTTCGAATTGATCAACGCGGTCGCAAAGCTGGCCTCTCCGACGGGCCAGTGGCCGGAAGCTATCCATCCCAAGACTCTAGGCGGCTGTATGGGAGACGGGCAGCATATCTGGGCTGCAGCAGAGTGGTTGATGGCGGTACGCAGTCTGTTTGTACGTGAGGAAGGTGACGCGTTGATCATCGGATCTGGAATTCCGGCACACTGGCACTACCACCACGAACGATTGTCGTACGGTCCAACTTGGACGCCGTGGGGTAAGCTGTCGATTGCGATCCAATTCTCGACGGAATCGGCTGAGGTCAGCTGGGAAGCTGATTGGTATGAAGACGCCCCCAAAGCCAAGTTAGCCATTCCCTGTTTCAATCCAGCGGAATTGGACATGAGTGAGGCGCAAGGCACGTTGACGGTCGAATCGAGCCATACATGCAACGCCTGACGCGTGACCGTGCTCTGAAGGTTAGTGCAGCGTGTGAAATAGAAAGGGCGGAGCAATGACGCTCCGCCCGATTTGAAGGGATGAAACAGCCAGGTGTTGCTAAGCAGCGCCTGTTGTGTTCCGCAAACCGGCGAGGATGTCCATGGTCGAGATGATACCGACCAACCGATCATCCTCGGCGACGACTGGAATGTGGTGAATGCCGTGCTTCAACATGGTGTCGGCGATATCAGTCACTGCATCGTCTTCGTGAACGCGTACAACTTTTTCTGACATCATGTCGTCGACTCGCTCGTTGGTAAGTTCGTCCAGTGAGACGGCTCCGAAATTGAGGAGAAAGTTTTGTGAGTCGGGAGTGCGCTCCGAGTCCTCGATGTCCTTGTCGCGAGCTTCGGCAATGATGTCTCGTTGTGTGATGATTCCGATGCACTTGCCATCGGGGCTTACGACAGGAATTGCTGAGAGATCGTTTTCTGCCATCGCCATCAAAGCGAAGTGAATCGTGTCCTGCGCGCGAAGCGTTTCGACTCTGCTAGTCATGATGTCCTTGGCGGTTTGCTTGTATATTCCAACGCTCATTTTGTATCTCCCTTGGTTGAGTTGGACGCCGCGTGAACACGGCACAGCTGTCGGTGAGAGCATCCGAGCTTGGCAACGGTCGTATTCGTTTAAGCCAAGGCGCGGCCATTCACCCTCTATTGGAAGATGTTTGCAAGCCGCGGACCAATCGTTCTCAACGCGGGATCCATCGGCGAAGTTCACTGGGAATTATTGGTTCCCGCGTGGTCTCGCGGCCCACAACGCCACAGAGTTCTTGATTGCCGACGGATGCGAGCTCCGCTTGTGTGCGGATCCGCGAGCGTGGAATGTGCACACGTGACCATCATGTGGGCGGTTTGGCGCAGTTTGTACTGAGAAATCGGCTAAACACGTCTTGCCACTGAATGGCACGGGAGATGCGATTTGTCTTAGTACCCAAACCTCATGACCCCAGTGAGTTTCGAAGACCAAAAATTGCTCAGCTAATCTGTAGGAAAGAGTTTCGCGTTGGTACGCCCTGTATCTTCGGCGGGACGATTAGCCTTTTGATTCTGAGGGTGCGACCCGACGACGGGCCTCGGTATTCGAATGGTTCCAGCATTGCTGGCCGTTGGGGAATTGGGAAGCGAGTACCTGACAGCTGGAAACAGCGGTACGAAGGCGGAGTATCTTACAACGCCGCCCATGTCACCTGCCTTCGTGCGTCTCGTACTTGATTAGCACCCATCTTCACCGGTGTCGATCTCTATCGAGCCGGTGGGGTGGGCGTTGTCTAT
>CAYQMZ010000533.1:4358-5952 GCA_964418725.1 uncultured Pirellulaceae bacterium | reverse complement strand
TCCGTTGATAATGGATTTGTTCAATGGCTTCTCGATGCTGAGCTCAGTCGGCGGCAGATTGCGTGGATTCCGGCGAGCCTATCGCTGATCTTTCACCTTGCAGTTTTGTGTTGTGTGCTGAAGCGCAGACTTTCATCCACCGCCACTGACACGTCAAATTTAATTGCGGAGTGAAAGGGCGGTAGCCATGGGTTGGCTGAGTGACGTTGATTCGGTGTGGGAGTCAGGCGTAGAAATTCGCCCGGAGACTGTACCCAATTGGCGACGCTGGACGCTCGGCGGAATCATGCTTCTTTTGACCGTGGTCGTAATTGGCTTCGGCGTCATCATGTGGTGGAAGAACGAACGAGCTAGCCGCAACGTCGATTTTCAACAGCAGCTGAAACGACGGCAGCAGCAACGCCTAGTTCATCAGCTGAAGGCGACGGAACTCCGGCGGCTTGCCCGTCAACCCCCGTCGGGCAACATACAGGATCAGGTTGGCCGATTGCGTAAGCAATTGACCGAAGGCCGGAGCCAACGACGGCGACGTCAGTTCTCCACAGTCGACGGCAGAACTCGCACGTTGGCCGAATAAATTGTCGGTAAGAAATTCTCCGCCGGCGCATCTGAATAAACATCGGGAATTCAATCCCGCGTTTTGCACCGCATTTCGGCTGATCGGTCCAGTCTAGTCACGGCATAGCCGACGAGGAGAATCACGATGACGTTACAAGAACAATTGGCTTCGACAAAAGCAAAGTTCACGGCGAAAGCTCCGGCAGAAGCACTGAAAGTGATGGCGAATGCCACGCAGGAGTTGGACGCGACGGGAATTGCTCAAAATGCTCCCAAGGTTGGAGACAGGTTGAGCGAATTTGCTTTGCCGAATCAAAATGGCGATGTCCGCAAGCTGAGCGAACTGCTGCAGAACGGACCAGTGGTCATCACGTTTTATCGAGGAGGTTGGTGCCCGTATTGCAACCTGGAATTGCAGGCGTATCAGCAAGTCCTCGGCGACATCAAGGCGGCGGGAGCTACGTTGATTGCAATCACTCCAGAGCTTCCCGACGCGTCACTTTCGACGGCCGAGAAGAATGAACTGCAGTTTGAAGTGCTGTCAGATCAAAACGCTGAGTACGCCAAAGAACTTGGCTTGGTGTTTACGCTGCCGGAAGAACTCCGGCCAATTTACGAACAATTCGGAATCGACGTTCAGCAGCACAATGGGCAAGGACAGTACGACCTGCCGTTAGCTGCGACGTTTGTCGTCGATGCGGATGGCAAAGTCGTCTTCTCCGTCGCGACGGCAGACTATACACAGCGTGCCGAACCGACCGACGTCCTTGACGTGCTGCAGCGGTTGCCACTGGCAAGCTAGTCCCGCGACTTGCAGAACATGAGTGGAAAGCAAACAGGGCGGCTACATGCACCGCTCTGTTTCTTTGCACATGCCGTCGGTTCGATGCATGTCGCTTGAATCAATACGTATCGATCAAGGGCGATTCGGTTAGAGTGAAGCTGAATCGAGCGAGTAATCAGACCGAACTCGTGCTAAGATCGCATGTGGCACCCAGCTAAACGTCACCGACAATAAGGCAATCGGGCAGACTTT
>CAYQMZ010000533.1:0-4348 GCA_964418725.1 uncultured Pirellulaceae bacterium | reverse complement strand
AAGCAAACAGGGCGGCTGCATGCACCGCCCTGTTTCTTTGCACATGCCGTCGGTTCGATGCATGTCGCTTGAATCAAAACATATCGATCCAGGGCGATTCGGGCGATTCGGATAGAGTGAAGCTAAACCGAGCGACCTATCAGGCCGAACTCGTGCTACGAACGCATGCGGTACGCAGCTAAACGTCACCGACAACAAGGCAATCGGGCAGACTTTCTTGCAGTTCTTCGACGGCGGCTTTTGAGAGCTTCGTCTTTCCAAGCACCAGCTTTCGAACGTGCGTCAATTGCTTCAGGTGCTCGAGTGCCTGGTCTTCGACGGGACTGTTCCAAAGCGAAACGATTTTTAGGTTCGGCATGCGTTGCAACACGCCAAGCCCACTACCTGTGACGGACGTTCGGCGAAGTTCCAAGACTTCAAGATCCACAAGACGGCGGAGACTCTTCAAACCATCGTCAGTGATTCTGTCAGCGTACTGACCGCCGATTTTCAGTTCTTTGAGACCGCGTAGTGGCTCGATTGCCCGCAGGCCAACGTCCGTGACGGGATTGTCAATCAAGTCGATCGATTGCGTTTCTGTGAACAACGCCACGACTTTCATGTCGTCGTCTGTGACGTGAGCATATTCTAGGCGCATGGACTCGACGTCCCGGCTGACCATCTCACCCAGCACACGCCTGAGCACAGAACGAAGCGTCAGGGCCCGGTCTGAAGCAAACACGACATCGCCGTGTCTGATCACGCGTTTAATCAGGTTCGATCGCCGGCGTTCTCGCGCCAGCCAGCCGAAAGTGAGCGAGACCACCAGCGTCGTCAGCAGCAGCGTACGCAAACCAAACCGCAGCCGATTCCGTTTCGATGTTGCTTCTGTCACGGTTTCTCTCGATCCAATGTAGCCTTGGTAACAACCTAAACTCAGACCTAAGCCGCTACTACCAGCATCTTGCTGCTTCAATTTACCGGCACATCGATGTTAACAACGCGCAGCCGCCAATCGTCGAATTCATCCGCCGTTGAAAGAATGCCAATCGTGTCGAAGGCATAGTCATTGCCGGCCCCGTAAACGCTGTCTGGCGAAACATTCAACGTCCAAACCGAGGCATCGGGAACTCGTCGCGCGCTGGCAGTTTCGATGCTGGCACGCAACGCCTCCTTGTTCTCATTGGCCTTTGCAAGAGAGTCTGACGCTTGCCAATGCCGGAACGCTCCGCGGGACGCAATCAGTCGGTTCATCGCCGGATTCGGCACCGAAGAGTGTTGATGCGCTCGGAAAACCGTCCGTAGTTTCGCAGCTGGTGAGCTGGCGACGTTCATCAGATAATCCGTCGAGGCCTTTCCATGGTTGAAGGCGAGTCGGCTCTCATTGAATCCCAGGACCGGTTCGTCACCAAACACAAAATAGTCGTTCCACATGAAGCCGATTGGCTGCGGTGACGTGGGCGAGCGAGGCGTGAAGTTCGCAAGTTTTCGGCCGGCCATCGCGAGAGTTTCCTGCGACGCCCCACGCAACCAATTGGGATTCTCCTTTGCGAAAGTCTTTTGAGCAATTTCACCCAACAACTGGAAACGCACTTTGCCGTCGACAGCCAGCAGTGAACGCGGATTGAAACCCGGCTCCATACCACCGTGGTTGCACTGCATATAGTTTTCGCCGACTCCCAAGTACAGCACGACAGGCAAGAAGTCGTAGACTCGCCACAACGGCAGCGGGTCGAAGGCTTTTCCATATTTCATCTGCCCTTCACGGAGAAAACCGTATCGAGCCGTCATCTCAAAGTCTTCATGGTTGCCTCGCGTCATGAACACTTGATTGGGGTTCGCAAGTTTCAAACGCATCAACGTATAGAGGACTTCCACACCGTACGAGCCGCGATCGACGTAGTCCCCCAAGAAGACGAAGTACGTATTCGCGTCTTTGAATTTGAAGCCGTCCATGTAATCGTTGTCGTTCAGCCAAACAAGCGACGAGATGAACGATCGAATGTCACCATGGAAGTCTCCGTGGTATATCACTTTCGACCCAGCAGGTATGACCGCCTTCTGTGCGAACGGCTGAAATGAAATCGGAGGCCGCTGATAGTAGCTGCGTTCAATGTCGAAGAACTCATCTTCCTTGGGGCGCGTTCCGACCCAATTCGATTCTGTCGCCAGAGGCCCCGTCTGGTATTGCTTGAGCAACTGATTGGCGACCGATTGGGCAATCGCAAAATCGGCAAGAGGCAACTGTTTCTTCGGCGGCATGCGGCCTCGCAACACTCGGTTCGCCGGTGTTTTCAGGCACCGCGTCTTCCAAGAAGCGAAGGTCACGAGCTCCTGAGCATCCGCAATCTGTGTCGACTGGATGCCGAGCAACACGCACAACAGAGCGAAAGAGAGGAACCGATTGAAGGTTGCGTGAACTGGCATCGCGAATTCCTATTGCCACAGAAAGGACCACTCAGACGATCACCGCCTTGGATCATCCACATGAAACCAGCAATGCAACGGCCGCCAAGCTCACACTTTATAGCAACTGCTTGAGCCGTCCTAACGCATCTCGCCCTTCATCTGCACCACATCGACCTTCACCGCTCCGCGAACAACATCGCCAGCTTCCATCCCGGCTTCCTCGAGGACGACTGTGCCCCCCAGCATCCGCCACAGATCAAACCGAAAGCCCTCCATCATGATTCCCATCGCGACGGTTTCCTCGCCATCCGGCTCTTCGAATGCACCTCGATCGGTACCGACGGCAAACGTAACGCGGATCTTGTTCGACTCGCGTTTGCCGGTGAAAACTACCGTGGGAGGTCGCTTTCCGTCCATTCCACGATCTCTGCTTAAGATTGCATGAACGCCAAGACGGGTGAATTTGACCGGCTTTCCGTCGATCGTCAGCGTCAATTCCGCCGTTCCCACTTCGTAGGGTTTCGTCGGTTCTTTATCAAACCATTTGGTCGTAAAGGTACCGGTGGCCTCGCCGACTTTCGCTGAATAGAACGGTTTGCGAGGACGTCGAGCAATCTTCTGAGGCCACGATTTCAACTCCCGCTCGATGCGTTTGCGTCGCGATTCCACAAAGTCGCGAATTTGCTCCATGGCCTCAGAACTATCCTGCTGACTTGCGTGCAAGTGCCCATCGACCAATTGTTCGATTCGATCAATCTCCGCAAGGATAGATTCTTCGTTCCAGACATCGTCCAACAGTTTCTGCATCGTGTCTCGGTAGCGGTCCGCAACTCCGTCCGCTTGGTACAACCGCACGGCCAACAGAGACTTGCCATTCACCGAATCGGGGCCTTTTTGGAACATCTTGGATTGGCTCTGATACGACCAGCCCGCGTCCGTTCCCCACGGCATGAAATGAAGTTTCGAATCCTTGGTGTGGTAGTAAACGAAATAGTTGTTTTGATTGTTCGTATACCCGTCCCACAGTCCCGTTAGGCTCTCAATTGCCCAGAACTTCAAGAACTCATCTACGGCAAGATGCTTTTCTAAGTCCGCAACATCAATGTCCTCATCGCCCGAAACAATGCTTGCGACGGCCAACAGTTCCTCTCGCGAGTCATCATCGCCGGTGTTTTTCGCTTCAAGCGCATCGATCTTATCTTCGAAGATATCGGCGACGGTTCCTTCATACAGTTTTCCTTCCGCATCACCGAAACAACGCTGTAGCATCGGTGCCTTCACCGATTCTACATTCGAATAGACGCCCAAGGATTCGCCGTTCACAGAAACCTTGGCCAGCGTACATCGCGAAGCAGGTAGTCCCGCGTCTTCGAAAAGCTTGTAGGTGAGCTCCTGGCTTACGAGGCCGCGATCTTGCTTGTTGTTATTCAGCGTCAGCCGATCCAAACCATCAATCGGTTGCTGATCGGTAAACTCGTCGAATTTGATCTTCAGTGATGGACGCTCTGTATCCTGCGAGCCAAGGAAGCCCTTTTTGCGAATTCCAACGTTCTTGATCTGGTGACCATTGATCGTCACGTTGGCCTGAAACCATGTGTAGGGAGTGGGAGGCGGCGGCTTCATGAGAGCCGTCGCGAAGTTGCGACTTTGGAATCGCAATCTGTCCCAATCAGATTCCGAAATCTCGATTTCAACGTCCAGCAAACGAGTGTCATCGAACACACTCTTGTCCGTCAGAGGAGAATCGCCGGCGGAGGAATCGCTGGCCTCCGCGTGAAGCTGATTTGCCCCGCCACAAAGCAACGCCAGAGTAAGCACCCAGCCAATCCATTTCGCCCGATGGCAGCAACGAAAACGACTCGCACCTAGACGCATATCAACCTCACTGGATTCGCGGTTCCTGGACGGATTCTTCGCCTCCAGCGTAGACGAGATTGATCGCGAACACCAACTGCAACCG
>CAYQMZ010000532.1:2172-5953 GCA_964418725.1 uncultured Pirellulaceae bacterium | reverse complement strand
GACCGCAACCTCGACTATCAGGTGAAAGTGTTTGTGATTGGTGACTACGATAGCGATGGAGATGACGACGTGGTTGCGCTAGTGAATCGTTTTTCTGATTCTCCGCCCTTCGAAGAGCCTCGGCAAATTGTAGTGCTGTCGGAGCGGGACGAAGAAGGGAGGCTCGGACCAGCAATCGACTTGCTAGAGGTAACGCACGTATATCGCGCTAGCCCGTACGGCGGAGGATTGGCCGTGTCGGACGTGGACAGCGACGGAGACATGGACATCCTACTGGGATCGCCAGCTAACATCATCGAGTTTTTGTTTGAGGGGACGTATGGCGGAGTCTATTCGTTCGAGAATCGATTGGAGGGTGACGTCAACAACGACCAGTCGGTCGACTTCGCCGATTTTTTGGCTCTCTCCAACAACTTTGGCCTGAACGACGCCGCGTGGGAAGACGGTGACCTGAACGCTGACCAGGTCGTCGATTTCGCAGACTTCCTTTTGCTTTCGCAGAACTTCGGTACTTCGCGAGGCTGACGTGGAGCGAGTCTCCGGTTGGTGGACGCACGCCAGCAGGTTTCAGGTGTACCGGGGTAAGGTGTCAGCTACACCCTAGAGTTGGGCCAACGTTTTGCTCGGAAATGTAGTGGACCGCTCCGTCGGTCCAACTCCTAGGGCTGCGTTGCGACTTGGAAGGCGGCTGGGAGTTGGATCGTGGGAGTTGGACCGACGGAGCGATCCACTACTTGTTGCAGTCTAGCTGATTGCCGCTAGCGATCTCGGATCCGAGCGGCACTGCATTCAAGTATCCGAGTGAACGCGGGTAGAAAGAGCCTACATCGACTCAATGATCTTGATGCAGAGTTCTCTGAACTGATTGGGATTAACGTTGGGGTTCTTCTTCTTGGCTTGGCCGATCAGAGCACCAACGGCTTTCAACTTGCCGCCTTTTACGTCATCCACAACGTGTGGGTTTGCGGCCAGCAGTTCTTTGCAAAGGTCTTCCAATGCGCTATCGTCGACCTGTTCAATTCCCAGTGACTTGATCGCAGCATCGACAGTCGATCTTTGCTCGACCATCTCCGCGAATACACGCTTAGCCGTATTGTTGTCTAACTGTCCGCCAGCAATTTGCTTGATCAACGCTGCTAGTTCGTTGGCGGGTACAGGGAAGTCGCTAATCGATTCTCCCATCGCGGCAAACACGTTTTGCTGCAACCAGTTGCTGGCACGCTTGTTGTCGCCGCTGCCCTTTGCGGTGGTTTCGAAGTACTCGACAACGTCGCGTCCCTTATTCACGATCACATCCGCGTCGTATGCCGGCAGGTCGTAATCTGATTGCAGTCGAATTCGAATCGCGCTTGGCAGTTCGCAAAGTGACTTCTGAATTTCGCCTAGCTGTGCATCCGTAACCGTCACCGGACAGAGGTCAGGGCAGGGGAAGTATCGATAGTCGCTGGACTCTTCCTTCTCGCGTTGTGGTTTGGTGATCTGAGCCTGATCGTCCCAACCAAACGTGCGCTTTGCACCAGTCTTGATCGTCTTGCCCGTTTCTTCCCATTCGTCGTATTGGCGATCGGCTTCGTAAGCAATCGCTGCTTCGACCGCGCTGAAGCTGTTGACGTTTTTGATTTCGACGATCGGAGTGGCGATTTTCTCGCCGTTCTTTTGGATGTGCAGGTTTACGTTTGCGTCGACGCGAAGGCTACCTTCTTGCATGTTGCAGTCCGACACGCCCAAATACGTTAGCAGCAGTTTCAGCTCTGACAGATACGCACGCGCTTCCAGCGGCGAACGCATGTCGGGTTCGCTGACGATTTCTAACAGCGGCGTCCCTGTTCGGTTCAGGTCGATACGACTGTCAGCGCGACCGGCCGCTTCATCGTGCATGCTCTTGCCGGCATCTTCTTCCAAGTGCGCCCGCGTAACGCCGACTTTCTTGGGTTCGAAGCGATCCTTGTCGTCTTTGATTTCCAGCCAGCCGCTTTCCGTCATCGGCTGATCGTATTGGCTAGTCTGATAGCCCTTGGGAAGATCCGGGTAGTAGTACTGTTTCCGGTCCCACTTTGTGAATTTTGGGATGTTGCAATTCAGTGCCATGCCGACTTTCAGGCCCAGTTCATAGGCCTTGCGATTCATAACAGGCAACGCACCCGGCATGCCGAGACAGACGGGACACACGTTCGTGTTTGGATCCGCGCCAAACTCCGTGCTGCATCGACAGAAGAGTTTTGTTTCAGTGTCCAGTTGAACGTGGACTTCGAGTCCAATGATGATGTCGTACGGAGCGTCACTCATAGCTTGGGCCTCCGTGTGTGCCAGTCGGTTTCGGCTTGGAATGCAGCGGCAATTTGAAGCAACTGTTGTTCGTCGAACGCCTTGCCTTGCAGTTGGAATCCGATCGGCAAGCCGTTGCTGGTCTGGCCACAAGGTACAGAGATTCCCGGTAGCCCCGCCAGATTGGTGCTGACGGTGTAGAGGTCACCCAGGTACATCGACAGCGGATCCTCTGTTTTTTCACCTGCCTTGAACGGTGGCGTCGGAACGACAGGCCCGATGAGGCAATCTACTTGCTCGAATGCCTTGTCATAGTCCTGACGAATCAGTCTTCGGACCTTCAGGGCCTTCAGATAGAAGGCATCGTAGTAGCCGGCACTCAGTGCATAGGTGCCCAGCATGATGCGGCGTTTCACTTCGGGGCCGAAGCCTTCCGAACGAGATCGTCGATACATGCGTACGAGCGGCGAGTCTAGTTTGTCGGCTCCGGCCTTTCGCTCGGCGGCCAACTCAGCCAGCATCTCTTTTTCGTCAGTGCGATATCCGTAGTGCGCGCCATCGTATCGAGCGAGATTGCTGGAAGCTTCGCTCGGGGCAATGATGTAGTACGTGGCGATGGCGTACTTGTTATGAGGCAGGTCCACTTCGACGGTCTTGGCACCAAGCTTCTCGTAGACCTTGATAGCCTCTTTCACGGCGGCGTTAATCTCCGCATCGAGACCTTCTCCGAAGTGGTCTCGAACGATCCCCAGTTTGACTCCGCTTAGTGGCTTTGCATCCAGCGGGTACATCGACGGCATTGGCTGTGGGGCTGAGGTGCTGTCACGTGGATCATGACCGCCAATGGCATCTAGCAACAACGCGGAATCTTCAGCGGTCCATGCGAGTGGTCCGGCCTGGTCGAGGCTACTGGCGAATGCGATCAAGCCGTAACGGCTAACGCGTCCGTAGGTTGGCTTCATGCCGACGACACCGCAGAACCCAGCAGGCTGCCGAATCGAACCTCCAGTGTCTGTGCCGATTGAAAGAGGTGTCATTGATGCCGCGACGCAGGCTGCAGCTCCGCCACTGGACCCCCCGGGTACACATTCAAGATCCCATGGGTTGCGGGTGGTGCCGAGCGCTGAGTTCTCGGTGGAGCTACCCATCGCGAACTCGTCCATGTTCGTCTTACCGATGATGACGGCATCCGCAGCCTTAAGTTTCTCGACAACGGTTGCGTCGTAGGGAGGCGAGAAGTGTTCCAGCATCTTCGAGCCACAAGTCGTCAGCTCGCCATCTGTGCAGAGCACATCTTTCACCGCAACTGGCAGTCCGGCGAGCTTGCCCAGCGTCTCTCCTTTGGCTCGCTTGGCGTCGACGAGTTCTGCTTGCTCAAGTGCCGCAGACTCGTTGACCGAAAGGAACGCACCGACTCGCTGGTCGTGTTCGGTGATTTGTTTCAAGTAAGCGCTGGTGATGTCGACCGACGTAGCCTGTCCGTCGTCCAGCAAGCGAAGCAGTTTGGCAGCGGTTT
>CAYQMZ010000532.1:0-2162 GCA_964418725.1 uncultured Pirellulaceae bacterium | reverse complement strand
ACCTAGCAGAAGGCGAACTTCCACCGCGATGGAAGTTGTCGAGTCATCTTGCGGCACTGGAATAAATTGCAGCAGCCCAGACTGTGTCATGTGTCGAGGGCGGGATGATCCGAGTCAGCCAAGAACGGGCGGAACCAGGAAGTACTCGTCGTCAGACTTTGGTGCAGCCGCGAGTGCCTTGCTGCGCGGCAGACTAGGCTGACGCTGATCCTCGGCAAGAACGTTGTGAAGTTCTAGCGAGTGGGCGAGCGGCTCCACATCCGAAGTATCCACTTCTTGGAGCTGGTCGATGTACTCGAGAACTTGTCCAAGCTGTTCGGTCATCGTCGCAAGCTCGTCCGCCGACAAACGCAGACGAGCCAATAGTGCGACTTTCTCGACATCTTCTTGTGACAAGTTCATCGTTCAGCGATTCTCGATCACTTACCGGCCGGAAGCGAGAACGGAGTCTGCTTAACCGCCTTGCGTACCGCACCGGAACGAATGCACTGGGTGCAAACCAGCATTCGCTTGTTGGAGCCGTCTGGCATTGCGACACGGATACGCTGCAAGTTTGGTTTGAACTTGCGTCGTGTAATTCCGGTGATCTTGGTACCAACGCCACCGAGGTACTTTGCTTTACCGCGCGTCTCGACGCTATTTCCCATTTGCGAACGCTTACCGCAAACTTTGCATTCCCGAGCCATGGCTCTAACCTCAAATCCTACGACTAGGCATCGAAACGTGATTGGCGGATTATAGACCCGGCCAACCGTTCTAAAGCTCCGCATCATACAGGGAAGGGCGGGGCAGTGACAAGGACGGAATGGCGTCGCCGTAGCGGGAAAACGCGGGATCTAACGGATTCTGTTCGAACCAGGTTCTGACTCATTGCCCCAGGATATTCAGCAATTCGTCCAGCACCTTGCCGTTTGTGCTGATTCCGTCCCCGGAATCGATGGCAGGTTGCCCTGTCCAGTCGGTGAAGGTTCCGCCTGCTTCCTCGATAATCGGCTGTAAGGCAGCGGCGTCCCAAATGTTGAGTCTGGCGTCGATCATGGCGGCGGCACGGCCGGTGGCCACCAGGTAGTGTCCGTAGCAGTCTCCCCAAGTCCGCATGAACCAGGAGGCTGCCGCGACATCGTTCAACTGTGAGGTGGCATTTCGCTCTCGGAAGCCCTCCCAGTCCGTGGTCAGGACCAGAGAGTCTTTCAAGTCCGATGTGTCGCAAGCCTTGGCTGGAACACGCTTGCCGTCAGGGCGTGTTTCCCAAGCACCCGCGCCTTGCATCGCGTCAATCGACACGCCCAGGCCCGGGAAGCTGACGACGCCGATCAGCCCGCGACCATCGCGTTCGACGGCCACCATCGTACCGAAGAGAGGTACATCAGAGATGAATGACTTGGTACCGTCGATTGGGTCAAGAATCCAGCGATAGCCCGAAGTGCCTGCCTTATCGCCGAATTCTTCTCCAACAATGCCGTCGTCGGGAAAGTGCGTCTCAATCTCACGCCGCAACAGCTCCTCCGCCGACCGGTCCGCTACGGTGACGGGGGATGAATCTGCCTTGCGATCGACGGAAACGCCGGTCTGGAAATGCTCGCGAATCAGCTTAGAGGCTTGCTCCGCTATTTGGATTGACCGTTGGTATCGAGTTTGTAGATCCGACATGTGGTGCTGGAGAATGAGCCGGTGGAATTGGGTTTGAAGGCATTGCCGGTGGCGGTACCGCTGGCGAACTCATGTTTGGCGTCGCTGCAGGTGCCGGATTGATCTCGGGCGTTGCCTTGGGAGTTTGGGGGACAGACGATGGCTCGTCAATCCTGGTTCTCATTCCGCCGGTGGAAGGATCTTGGTCTCGTTGCGAAAGCATCGCTGCAAATTCCTCCGGGGGGCAGATGAGGTCGGCGAGCTTTACCGAGCTCAGTTTGCTCAGCGTGGCTTGTGTCACTTCGACCAGCACGTCCGAAAGCTTCTGGCTTGACGACTCTGGCAAGCCTTCCCCGATGGCGATTTCGTGCGTTAGAGGTCCTTCGATTGCCTCAATGACATCTAACAGTGAAACGTCTTCAGGTTCCCGAAGAAGAACATAGCCGCCGTCGACACCACGTGTGGATTTCAAAATACCGTGCGTTACAAGGCTGCGCAGGATTTGAAGCAGGAAGCGTTCGGGCATGCCGCCC
>CAYQMZ010000531.1:5406-5955 GCA_964418725.1 uncultured Pirellulaceae bacterium | reverse complement strand
GTCCAACACTAGGCGACTGCAGTCGTTCGAATGTCAGCGATGTCAGAGCGGTTGGATCTAGATAGATTGCCTTGAGAACTTCTTCGAATTGCTTAGGGTTCTCCTTATTGTCGTTCCAAACCTTGGCCACTCGCCGCAGATAGGTCTTGGGCGGGTTCGACATGACAAGGCGTTGTACCAAACGGCGACAGATGAATGGCGCCGTGTTGTCGTGATCGTAGGCTAAAAAGTCCAAGACGTCCCGAATGTCGCGGCGTGCATTTCGATCTGACTGTGAGCGTGCTGGGATCACCAGTCGACCGTCGAATGCGACCTTCTGCAGCGTATCGTGTTGCTGCTCGTACATCTCCATCTTGTCGTGAAGGTTCACGCCCGCGCCGAACGCGTCCGTGTCGACTCGATTGTTGTTGTAAACTAGCCCCGTGAAGACTCGTGCAAGAGCGGTGATTGTTTCGTTGTCGTACGTTTCAATAAGTTCGCCGTCTGGGCCGCGTTTGGCTGTGCCGTCAGTGTTCAGTTCAACCAAACCAATAGAGAATAACTGCATCA
>CAYQMZ010000531.1:0-5396 GCA_964418725.1 uncultured Pirellulaceae bacterium | reverse complement strand
TTCGCGTGCATAGTTCTCGTCTGGAAACGATCCGGTTCGCGGATCGGCTTTTCTGTTTTTTACGCTGGTAAGGAACACTCCCATGACAGGGCTGTATGTCATGGAGTCAATTAGATCGCGATAGTTGCCGAATGCATGGGTGATACACACGTCGTCGTAGTATTTTGCCAATCCTAGCCAGCGAGGGTTGGCGGAAGTATCGAGGCCTTGGTTTTGAAAGACCGCGGCACCTTCTCCGACGACGAAAACCTGCGCCAAGGCCCAGGCCATTCTTTGGCGTAGCTGGTCTTTTGAGGTCAGTGCTCGGTGCCACCACGCGTGCTCTTTCCAGTGGTTCCGATCATAGACGCCAAGCTGTGCTCCCCTGTCCCTACCGAAGTTCGCCGATCGATAGCCCATGTCGTTCAGCATCTTTTTGGCCAATGGCCACAGCCGACCTCGGTCTGGCTCGTATGTCTCAGACCTTGAGCTGATGGGGTAATCCGTGAATTGCTGGTCCAGCCACTCTTCGAATGCACGACGACGACCGACTTGGCTAATGCGTGTCGCCAATGCGTCAACGTCGGAGTCGACAGGACCGAATGTGGTTCGCATCAAGAAGTGAGAGGCAAGGACTCTGCTTTTGATCGCATCTACTTCGCTGAAGCTGTTCGCCGTGAAGTCAGCCGCCAGTATCGGCAACTGAAACAGCGAAATGCAGACGAGGACTCCGGCAACCTTCAACGCGATTCGAAACCGATCACTCATAGTGTTTTCCTCGTTTGGTTCGACCAGCAAGCCGCAGCCTATTGAAGACCAAGACGATGATTCCCCACCACGCCCAGCCCATGCTTGGTTCCGGCACGGTAGCAGTGGAAACCGCCGTGATGTTGTCGATCCCCATTCTTGCAATAATCTGTTCGCCAATAAACTCAGGTTCCGCGGCGCTAATGATTCGCATTTCCGTGACGGAACTCATGACTTCCGGAATGCTGCTGCCGGAGATCGCTGTCAGGTTGTTCATGTCAAACTGAAACTGTTGCCATCCCGCATCGCGAGCAATCGGAAATCCCTGTGTAGTGACGACTCGACCACTACCTATCGAAGCTGAGTTGCTCGAGAAGCCAAGTCGGATGGTCATGTCTTCAAACGCGAAGTTGGGGCCGTCGTTGAGTGCATCCAGGTGAATTGCATCGATGCCTGCCTCGATGAAGTCGCCCGTCCACTGTTCTCGATTGATGACCGCCATGCGAGAGCCCGGCGCATCATCACCGCCGAACGATTCCGTTTCCAAATAGGAAATGCCCAGCTCGTCGTTCGATGTAACGACTGGCCCGCCAAACCCGGTGCGTCCCCAAATCCAGGCTTGAGTTCCGTCCTCAAACGTATCAACTTGTCCGGGTTCAATAGCGTGAACAAGATTGCCGCAGAGAAGTAGCAGCGCAGACGCAACTAGCGGAACACGAAAAGAACGATGCGAGCGGAGATCGCTCGATAGTTGGAAGAAGTTACTGATGAGTAGTCCCTCGGCAGAAAAGCCATTGGAATTTGAGGCTCATGAGTATGAACGCTCGCTCGAAGTCGTTGTACTCGAGAATTAAGACTAAGAAAGAGCACGTCCGACGTCAAACTTTCTGCCCGCCGCCATAGATTCGAACGCTGTCGCAGCAGGCCGCAGGTCATTTTGATGACGATCTGTCAAGCAATTTGCTCCTCCTGCGCAATCTGGAGCCTGCGTTACGTATTGCAGTGGAGTGCGTCTAGTTTCGCTTGGTGGTTTTTACGTGAACGGAGCCCGGCGTCACTGCCCATTGGCTGGCGGCATAAGTGGCGGACCAACTTCTGTTTGCGTGTCCGCCCCAATTTCGAATCGTAGCGAAGCCTCGTCGATGTCGTTGGTAAATGTCGAAGCGTTTGAATTGAACGGTTGCGAGTTGGCGCTGACTCTTTCTTGGCGAGCAGTGAGGTAAATCAAGCGTTCCTCGACCCAACGAACCCAGTCCGGGCGATGCTCAATGAATCGAAGCTGCTCCATCTGTTCACGCAATCCATTGTCGAAGTCGCCACGCCGGACTTTGGCGCGAACTAAGTTGCCTAAGTACTCGGGGTTGCTTGGAGCCAACAAATGAGCCTCTTCAAAACGGAGGATGGCGTCACTTGCGCGTCCAGCGGATTCGAGAACAAGTCCCAAATTGTTGACCGGTTCGGGACGTCCGGGCATTAGCTGCGTTGCACTGGCGAAGGCATCTGCTGCGAGCTTCAACTTCCGTTGCTGGAAGTAGACTCGTCCCAAGTTGTTGTGTGCCGGGCCGGAAGACGGATCCTGTCGAATCGCGGATTTGAATTCTTCGGCTGCCGCCTCTAGTTCTCCGCGATCGACGGCTGTGATGCCGCGAGCGATGGTTGCCCTTACGTCGACAAGGTTCGCCGTGTTGGATTCCACCCGAATAACGTCGCCTCGGTCAACACCAGGGATTAGTGATCTGTGCCCATGGCAACCCGCCGATCCGGTGAGGATGACAAGCGTCATCGTCAGGAAGGAACTTGGGAGGCGCGTGGACATAGTCGTACCATCGATCCATGACGAATCGAGACTGCAAGAACGGTGGTTGCGATAGCAGTCGGCTTTGGCAGTTAGACAATATCGCAAAAGTTTACTGGTTAGGTGGAAAGCGCTAACGAGTCAATGTGTGAGTGCCGACATCAGCAAGAAAGCACCTTGAAGTTGCCGCCTGGACTGGGGGCTGAAGCTCCGTGGCTGAGTCTTGGTAGCCTGCGGATACGGGAAACTCGGTGTGCGACGGCGAACTGGATCACAAGCATGACGTTGTTGATCGATCGAAGCAGAAAGTTGCTGGCATTGATGGCATGCATGCTCGCTGCAACCAATGTATGGGCACAGCAGCCGAACTGTCAGAATCCGTCTCCGACGCCCGGCGCCTGTCGTGGCGTTCTCAATTTCGACCACAGCCTTCCGCATACGCCGGCTCAATCAATCTGTCTCGACTGCGCACCGGCCGCTGTCGGCCCGAATGCAGCGTACACCGAATGTCTGTCACCGCCGGAGTGTACCGTCGCGTGCGATGCGGCAGATGTCGGCAGCTCGCTTTACTGGAAAGGAATCCGGGCGAACGACTATCGGCACCATGACCAACGTCGGTCATTTGGAAATCGCGCGCAGTTTTACGCATCGCTGCAGGCCGTTGCGTTGTTTCGCGATGAGTTGGCGGCGACAAATGTGGTGCCCAACGTTTCTGGCGGCATGTTTGACGCCAGCAATCGGTTGGAAACGGAATTCGATCACAGCGTCCAAGCAACCATTGGTGCGGCAGTTGGAGATTGGTACCGACTAGACTTCTCCTGGATGGGAGAGTTCGAGTGGTCCGATCAATTGCGAGTCGACAATGGGGCTACGAGCGAACGGATTGATTTTGATTCGAATCTTGTTGGGGCGGAGCTTAACCTGCGACGTCGGGTGAAACTTCGTGATTGGCCTCAACACTATCCTGACTATTGGAATGCGTTCGAATTATCTTCGCTCATTGGAGTCCGGTACCTGGGCATTGATGAGCGTTTGGTAGCACGATCTCAGTCGGCCGCGGGCGCTAACTTGTCGGACTTTCGAACGGACAACGAGATGTGGGGCGTCCAGATCGGGTTGCTCTCGCAATGGTTGTTCGAGGATCGTGGTTGGCTGGATTGGGAGTGCAAGGGAGCCCTGATGGCCAACGAAATGAACGTCGGAAGCCAATCAGCGGACAACATCTCAGAGCGAAGCTCCGCATACTTGGTGGAGGGTTCGTTGACCTTCACCCATCAGTTCTCGCGATGTTTGACGCTTCGACTTGGTTACCAATTCCTTTGGATCAGCGGGACCGCGCTGGTGTCCGACTACACGGTAACTTCGGCTACGGTTGCCCAGTCTATATCTCATGACGGCGAATCCATCTATCACGGTCCCGCGATCGGTTTGGTCTTCACTCGCTAGTTGAGGACAAGTGGTTGCTTCGAGAGAGTGACCAAGGCTCTCTGACGCGGCTTCATCGCGCACGTGGTTCGACGCCAAGCAGCGAACGCACGAAGAAGTCTTGCCGCCTTCGAAACAGATACTTTGATTCGCCGATGCCATGACCACCGCCGGGTACGATGACGAATTCGAAGTCTTTGTCAGCGCGAATCAGGGCGTCGACAACCTGCATCGTAGAAGCCGGATCGACATTCTTGTCTAGCTCACCGACCGTTAGCAGCAGGTCACCGCGAAGTTTGGCAACGTGCGTCGCATTCGAGTTGTCTGCATAATGCGGTCCAACTTCTCCCATCCATGCTTCGTTCCACCAGATCTTGTCCATGCGATTGTCATGGCATCCACAATCGCTGGCGGCTGCTTGGTAGAAATCGCCGTGATGGAGCAGTGCTGACAAAGCGTTTTGCCCGCCGGCGCTTCCTCCATAGACGCCGACGCGGGAAATGTCGAGCCACGGGTACTTTTTCGCTGCCGCCTTCAACCAAGCAATGCGATCTGGGAAACCGGCGTCTTTCAGATTCTGCCAACAGACGTCATGAAATTCTTTCGATCGCCAATTGGTCCCCATGCCGTCGATCTGAGCAACGACGAAGCCAAGTTCAGCCAAGCGTCGCTCGCGCGTCTGCGTTCCGAAGGACTTGCGGACATGGTGTCCGTGTGGACCGGCGTAGATGCTTTCGATAACTGGATATTTCGAATCTGGATCGAAGTTTGAGGGTTGGATTAGATGACCGTAAATCATTGTCTGCCCGTCTCGTCCTGGGGCGGCAAAACGGATCGGTTGTCGAAAGCCCGCCGAGTTGAGTCCGCTGGCGTCCTGTTGGTAAAGCTCGGCGACGCGACTGCCGTCTTTTGTTCGACGCAGTTCCCAAACCTCTGGCTTGTCCACACGAGACCAGCGATCAATGAACAACGAACGATCTTCGTTGAACTCCCATTTGTGCGTCCCGTCGCCTTCGGTCAGCACGACCAAATCGCTGCCGTCAAAGTTCACTCGTGCAAGATGGCGATGATACGGATCTTGATCCGAGTGGATGCCCATTGCAGTGAACCAAATCACTTCGTTTTCTACATCCACGAATTCAACATCTCGCACCACCCACTTTCCGCGAGTAACTTGGTTAACCACTTCACCGGTGTTGGCGTCGACGCGATACAAATGATTCCATCCGTCACGCTCGCTTGCCCAGATCAGTTGGCCGCTTTGGTCCAGCCAATGCAGCATCGTCTTTTGCGAGTAATCCACGAACGTCTTGGACTGTTCGTTGACGATTTCTCGAACTGCGCCGGTTTTCGCATCGATTGACCGCAGAGCCAACTGCTGATGGCCTCGACGGTTGTACATGACGTACGCTCTGCTTCCGTCGGGTGACCAGCGTTGAAACCGGACTGA
>CAYQMZ010000530.1:5059-5957 GCA_964418725.1 uncultured Pirellulaceae bacterium | reverse complement strand
GTCCGGGGGCGAGCAGCAAAAGCTTGCGATTGCCCGCGCGCTGATCACCAAGCCGCAGGTGCTGTTTCTGGACGAACCGACTGCCTCTCTGGACGGGCGCGCCACGCGAGAGATCGAAGCCATCCTTGCAGACGCAGGTGCAGGCGGAAGCGACGAAAGACTGGTTCGCGGTCCTGGATCAGATGGGCGCGATTTGTCGTGCAAGTCGAAATATGCACGACGCATTGCAGCACGCTGTTGAGGCGACTGCGGACTTCGAGCAACGGACGGAACTGCAGATGTTGAGCGACCAGGCAAGCGAAATTGATCGGGCTGCCGAGCTGCTGCAGACCGACGTTCAGAACGCGATTCAGTATTCGATGGCTCGCCAAACGGAACTGCAGGCCGGTTTCGGGAGAGCTCAATCACGAGCCGCCCATCGATTGAATATACTTGCCGCCATCTTCTTGCCCCTGGCAACGGTCTCGAGCGTCTTCGGCATGAATCTGACCAGTGGCGTCGAGCAGACGTCGCCGTTGCTGTTTTGGTTCGTGCTTGGGCTAGGGCTAATTTTGGGGGCTGGGATTGGTGTATTTGTGATGGATGTGAAGGCTTTGAATCCAGATGACTGGTAGGTCTGGTGAGTTGTCTCGAGATTCGTTTGGTGCGCCGAGGCCAAATCGATAGATTAAGGGCCACTCGAATCGCCACAGCCGACGGGGCCTCGCGAAGGGCCTCGTCGAGCAACATTATCCTGCCTGTACCTCCACCCACGCAAAGCAAACTTTGAATACTGAAGCAGTCAGCAAGCTGAATCTCGATCCGCGGGATCCCAACTACGCGACCGAGTTCGTGGATGCGTTGCTGGAGTTGGCGCAAGGGACGCAGTGTAGCGACGTGCATATTCAGCCGACGGCCG
>CAYQMZ010000530.1:3909-5049 GCA_964418725.1 uncultured Pirellulaceae bacterium | reverse complement strand
TGGCGTTTGGATGGCGTTTTACAGACGTTGGGCAACTTTCCAAGCGGTGAAGCCGCCGACGTGGTGACGCGGCTAAAGGTGATGGCGGAGCTTCTGACTTACCGCACGGATGTACCGCAGGAAGGTCGCATTCGTGACGCGCAGCAAGCCATCGAGATGCGAGTGAGTACGCTGCCAACCGTGTTTGGAGAGCGTGCTGTGATTCGATTGTTCGCGGTGGCCGGCGAGTTGCTGCAGATTTCGGATCTTGGGTTGCCGGCGGAGGTCGCTCCGCAGTTGAAAAACATGTTGCAGGCTACGTCTGGGGCGATCGTGATCGCGGGACCGGCGGGCAGCGGCAAGAGCACGACTGCTTATGCATGCCTGCGTCATTTAGTCCGCGAGTCAGGCGGCGGTCGCAGCATCGTTTCGCTGGAGGATCCTGTCGAGGTCGTTGTGCCGGGGGTGGCTCAATCACAGGTCAACTTGGCTGTTGAATATGATTTGCACTCGGGGCTGAAATCGATGCTGAGGCAAGATCCCGAAGTGCTCTTTGTTGGCGAGATTCGTGACCGTGATACAGCGGAGGTCGCACTGCAGGCCGCACTCACGGGGCAGTTGGTGATTACAACGTTTCATGCTGGAAATGCAGCCGAGGCAGTGCGACGACTGGCTGACATGGGGCTTGAGCCGTATCTGTTGCGAAGTGCGTTGTTGGGAATCGTCTCGCAGCGTTTGGTGCGTCGCTTGTGCGACTGCGCGGAGTGGCAAGACGCAACCGAGGAATCTCTGGCGACATCCGGCGGTGCTCACTTCGCCATGAATGTAGATCGTTATCGCGATCCACGAGGTTGTGCGCAATGTAAGGAGACGGGCTATGAAGGGCGTTCGGTCTTGGCGGAACTGTTGCCGGTTCAAGAAAATGCGATTGCGAACGCAATTCTGGCGCAGGCGGATGCCGGCGAAGTCGAGCGTCTTGCGACCGAGGCGAAAATGTCCACACTTTGGGACCGAGCAACGGAGGCGGTGGCGGCGGGCGCCACCAGCGGCCGCGCGGACGAGGCGGCGTCGGGCGACGTGGCGGCGCTGCTGCGCGAGCTAAAGGAGCAGCTCGTTGCCGAGTCGAAGCGCGCCGCCGACCTCGAGCGCGCGCTTAACGAG
>CAYQMZ010000530.1:0-3899 GCA_964418725.1 uncultured Pirellulaceae bacterium | reverse complement strand
GGCGCAACGAGCGTCACGGAAGTTCGCCGCGTCTTGGGCTTGATGAAAGGGCGAATCTGATTTCGTCGTGACGTAGTCAGATGAACAGGCGGAGCTTGCTTGTGCCCGACATCGGCAAGCACTGGGAACGAGAAAGAGAGCAGAGTGGCGCATAACGCGGATACGAGAGCGGCGAGACAGATCAGCCTCGACGAGCTGACAGCACTGTGCGACGAAATGGTTTCGTTGTCACGGGCTGGGGTTCCGCTCGACCGAGGACTCCTGCAGTTGGCGAACGACTTACCGAAGCACATGGCGACCCATGCGCAACGCGTCGGCGAGCAATTGCAAGCTGGTCAGAGTTTGGCGGACGTCGTAAGCAACGACGATACTCCGTTTCCGGCGGTCTACAAAAGCGTGATTGAAGCTGGGATTCGGAGCGGGCGTTTGTCTGTTGCGCTGGAGGGCTTCTCGCGACTCGCGCGGCAGTTGGCTGAGATCCGTCGCCTTGTCATCTCGTCGCTTGTTTACCCGTTGGTCTTGCTGGTGGTGCTGTCCCTGATTTCATTGTTCTTGGTTTCTCGGTTTGGGCCAATCGTCGCTAAGATTCTGTTCTCGCTTAAAGGACGTGGCTCTGAATCCACTTGGGCTGCGGATCCACTGAATACCTATGCCGCGTGGAGCCAGTGGTTTTGGGTGATTCCTGTCTCGCTATTGGCACTTGGCATCCTTTGGTTCGTCGTTAGTTTATTCGCTCGCGGTCCTGGCTTTGCATCCTGGATACCGGGAGTGCGAAAGTTACTTCGCAACAGTCGGCTGATGGCCTTCACTGAAGTCTTGTCGCTACTGGTCAGCCAAGACGTGCCGCTGCATCAATCGGTGCGATTGGCGGGGGCTTCCAGCGGTGACCGAAATATCGAACGAGACGCCAAGTTGGTTGCGGACCAGCTTGAACGCGGTGGCACCGGCAATGCGTCAAACACAAACGATGGTAACGCGTCCGCTATAAAGAAAGGCATTCCACCATTCATTCGCTGGAGCTTGATAAACAATCAGTCCAGCCATCTTGTGGAATCACTTGATCGCGCGAAAGTGACGTACGCGCGGCGGACGGACATGGCGGTTATCTGGCTGCGACGTACATTTCCCATCATGCTAAGTGCGGCGATGAGCGGTACGGTTGTCGCTTTGTATGCCGCCACGATTTTCTTTCCGTGGTACACAGCATTGCTCTCGCTGGCCGATGCACTGGAGGCAATGTGATGACGGACAAAAAAAGCGAATTGAAAGCGGCTGAACAGAGAGCACTCGTAGAACGCTTGGCTGAGTTGGCCGACAGCGGCATGCCACTGCCTGCCGGTCTCAGAGCCGCGGCGGCTGAGACTCGTTCATTGCGGTTGGCGACTCAATTTCGGGCACTAGCGAAAGAGTTTGAACGTGGCGGCACATGGGATGCTGCTTCGTTGGATGCCGGCAACAGTTCTCTGCCGATCCACGTTCTGGGTGCAATTCGAGCCGGTATCCGCTCTGGGAATTTGGGAACCGCGTTAAACGGACTCATTGATCAAGATCGCACGTACCGTGACGTTTGGCGACGGCTTGCGTTGGCTGTCGCGTATCCGTTCACATTGCTGGTGCTGACCCTTTTGTTGCTAGTCGCCGCGATGCTGCTGATCGTACGACCGATGAAAGAGGTGTTCACCGACTTTAGTATGGAGCTGCCCGCGGCAACGCAGTTGTGGATCTATTTGAGTAACGATCTTCCGATGGTCTTGTGCGTTAGTACGGCAGTGATCCTGGTCGTCCTGGGCGGCATTCGCTTTATTGGTGGCCGCGTTGCCTGGGCGCGTTTCGTAAGCGGAATTCCAGTATTTGGTCCCATGATTCACTTGGCGGGTGTGGCTCAGATGCTGCGACTTCTGGAGGTCATGTGCTCTCAGCAGATTCCACTGGCGGAGGCTCTACGATTGACGGCGAACGGAGCGGTCGATGCCAATATGCAATTTGTCGCACAGTGGCTTTCGCGGGGTGTCGAAGCCGGCGTGCCGCTTTCAGATCTGATGGATTCGACTCCTCGGATTCCGGCCACCATCGTGCCACTGGTTCGCTGGGGAGAACAGCATGGTGCAATGGGCGAGGCCTTGCGCAGTTGCTACGAAATGCTTGAGGGCAGCATTCAACAGCGAGGATCGACCGTGTCTACACTGCTGGGACCACTGATGCTGATCTTTGTTGGCGTCGCTGTTGGCATGCTGGCGGTCGCGATGTTTATGCCGCTCTTTTCACTCATACAAAACCTAACTTAGCGGGCACCGGATGTTCATAATTGCAGCCATAGCGCCCATCGTGTTGGGAGTGTCCACATTGATTGCGATGCGCCAGTTGTATGCTGGTCGACGCGTTGCTGCGAATGACACGATGGCACTATGTCTGACGATCGCTGGTTGGACGATGATCTTTGCCGGGGTTGCGGTGATGTTCACACCGATCGGAATGATCGTGGTGTCGATTATCTTCGCGATGTCGGTTGCCAAGTTTCGTGAGGGCGAACGTCGGGCGTTATTGTGGACGCTCTCCGCAGCGGCTGAACGAGGTTTGCCGCTGGCTCCGTCTGCTCGCGCGTTCGCGTCGCGTCGATCGGACGAGATGGCTCGGCGGGCGTGGTTGCTCGCTGAACTACTGGATTCTGGAATGCCTCTACCCAAGGCACTTGCCAAGTCCGGAAACCCACTTCCCATCGATGCTGAGGTAATGGTGCATTTGGGCACGGATCCCAAGGCCATGGTCATGGCCCTGCGAGAGTCGGCGCAAAACAGCGGCGACGCAGAGGAAGCTTGGCGTCCAATACTGAATCAAACGTTCTACTTGCTCTTTGTCGGAGCAACGGCTTGTCTGGTAGCGACGTTCATCATGGTCAAAATCATCCCAACCTATCGGGAGATCTTCTATGACTTTGGAACGCAGATGCCGATGATAACCATCTGGATGATTGATGCTGCGAACTGGTTTTCCAGATGGTGGTTCCTGCTGACGCCCATCGTAGTTTATCTACTTAGCGTGCTGCTGATCTCCCTGTTCTTCTTTATCCGTGGAAAGGTCTGGATTCCGTGGCCGATGGAATGGCTGTTTGGTCGAACGGACAGTCCCTCCATTCTGCGTGGATTGGCTGTTTGTGTGGCTCAGCAATTGCCGATGCATCAGGCTCTCAGTCGACTCGGACGTGCCTACCCTCGTAAGAAGATTGCCAAACGGCTGCTGCAGGCTTCGGGTGAGACTGCCACAGGGAAGTATTGGATTGACTGTTTGCAGGAACAGCAGTTTGTCACCAAGGCCGAAGCTGCAGTGCTTGGAGCTGCCGCCCGAGCAGGAAATTTGGAGTGGGCGTTGCGGGAAATGTCAGAGGTCGGCATGCGACGACTTGTCTACCGCGCCAAGACCATCCTGAACATCGCTTCGCCTCTCTGTTTGCTGATTGTTGCCATCCCGGTTGCTTGGTTAGCCGTTGGTTGTTTCATTCCACTCGTGTCATTGATCCAAAACTTGACCTGATCGCAAGCTTAGAAGTGCTGCAGAAAAATTCGCCCGGATTCCACAAAGACCATGAAACTCAGACCACATCGCCGACGTCGGATATCACAGCGAACTCGCGTGGGGGCTGGTGTTATCGAAGTCATTGTGTCCGTCGTGTTGTTGTCGGTGATCTTAGGGCTGGCGGTTTCAATGTCCACCAAGATGTTGCGTTACCGTGCCTCCGTTGATCGCCAACGTGTCTCGACGGAGGCGGCAAACAACTTGTTGGAAGTTGCGATGGCGTTACCGTACGAGCGGATCGACGTGAAAACTCTTGAATCACTAGCGTCAGAACTGAAGTTGGGCGTGCCGTCCGCAGAATGGGATATCCAAGTTGATGAGCCGACCGC
>CAYQMZ010000529.1:0-5973 GCA_964418725.1 uncultured Pirellulaceae bacterium | reverse complement strand
GCCAAAGAGAACGCTCCGGGCATCATCTTCATCGACGAAATTGACGCCGTTGGCCGTCAGCGCGGAGCCGGACTTGGCGGCGGGCACGACGAACGCGAACAAACGCTAAATCAAATCCTCAGCGAAATGGACGGATTCGAACCTGCTTCGACCGTGATCGTCGTCGCGGCAACAAACCGCCCCGACGTACTCGACCCCGCTTTGCTTCGCCCCGGACGATTCGACCGACACATCACCGTCGACCGCCCAACACTCAAGGGTCGCAAGGAAATGTTTAAGGTGCACGTCCGCGACGTGCCGCTTTCCGATGATGTAGACATCCAACGACTGGCGGAAGGTTCTGTCGGCATGACTGGTGCCGACATCCGCAACCTAGTGAACGAAGCTGCGTTGTGGGCCGCTCGCCACGACAAAAAAGCAGTCGACATGGAAGACTTCGAATACGCTCGCGACAAAATTTTGATGGGAGCAAAACGCGAAGAATTCATTTCTCCAAAGGACAAGGAAAAGACGGCATACCACGAGGCAGGCCACGCATTGATTGCCTGGCTCTCAGAAGACGCCGATCGCGTTCACAAAGTCACCGTCATTCCGCGTGGCCGGGCACTCGGCGTTACGCAGACACTGCCTGACGAAGATCAGATGTCCTACTACGAAGGTCAACTGGAGGCACGTCTGACGATGCTTCTTGCTGGCCGCGCCGCGGAAAAGATCGTCTACGACGAGTACGCGTCGGGCGCCGCAAACGACCTGGAACGAGCGACCAGCATCGCACGCACCATGGTGACAAAGTTGGGCATGAGCGAAAAACTGGGCCCTGTCAGCTACAAGCTTAGCGATGACGACCCATTCCTCGGTCGGGAAATGCACCAACAACGTCAGTTCAGCGAAGCGACGATGGAGCAGATTGACGCCGAAGTGGCCTCAATTCTGGTCAGTGCGTCAAATCGTGCCATCGAAATCCTGACAGAACATCGCGGCAAACTGGACGCAATTGCTGAAGCCCTCGTCAAAGAAGAAGAGTTGAGCGAAGAGGACATCACGGAACTAATTGGTCCATCCGTCCACGCCAGCAAAGAACCAAAACCGACATTATTCCCCGATGCCGTTGGTACTCAGGAACCAGTCGTGCACCAGGCCGAGCTTTCTTCGCAACCATCAACAGACGAACGAGAATAGAAGTAGCGGGTATACCCTATCGCCACCTCAAGCTAGGCAAAAATCCTAGGCAAGTGGCCGATCATTCTAACGAGGGTGATCCCAGCTTGCTGCTTATTTTCTCGATGTTCTGATCGCCCAACGCGCTCACTTCCCGCCGGGGAGTGAGCGTTTTTCTTTGCCTTTCCGCGAACAATCGACGAGCTCGTGTGCTGAGCCTTTAGTTCTCTGGTAGTTCTTTAAGAGTAGGGCCGGTTCCTACCGGCCTTTGTGCGTTCCAACTCCTGTTTTGTCCGGTAGGAACCTTGTAATTATCCACAAGTGCGTCGATTGATGGCTTCCTCTCACCAGCGAACCTCCCGCGAACACACGCAATGGAATGAAGTTCCCGCGGGAGGGTGAAGTGTTGAATGCAAGTTCAAACTTGTGCGTGAAAAACAAGGCAGGAACCTGTCCTACGAATCAAACGGACTGGTAACTCAGCACACTAGAGAGCACCGGACACTGGCTCAACTCCGCTGGCACCGAAACCTAACTTTCTCTGACTCCACTTTTGCGAACAACTTGATCACAGTCAGCAACACAAACGGATCTAAAACCGTCAGACAAATCCCTCTTTACTGAGTACTTTCCGTCGACACCGCCGCTTGCATTACAATCGTGTAAGTAGGTGAGAATCAGACAACTGGGAAAGACGCATGATCAAGACACGCGCCGGCAAACTCACTTCGCTTCAACCTGAGTCCTTAGAGCAGCGGCTGTTCCTGACGGCCAACGCACAGTTGGTCCTCGACGCCAACGCCGAAGACGTTGGCGTGAACCCAAGTTTTGTCACCGCGTTCAAAGAAGAAATCTACTTCGCTGCCAACGTAGGCGACACGCCCGAAGCTGAAATATGGAAATCAGACGGCACCGTGGGCGGCACCCAATTCGTTGCGACACTTGGCTTCGGCCAGGTCGTTCGTATGGAGGCGTTCCAAGACCAACTCTTGATCGTTATCGAAATAGCAGGGGACCACCGAGATTCGACCACTGGCTTGTTTGCCACCGATGGTACGCAACAAGGAACGGTGGAACTCGTCCGAACGCTCGACGCAGCCAATCCATTCTCCGAGAGCCTTTCCTCGATCGTGATATCCGGCAATCACGCTCATGTCCGAGCCGGAGCATTCGTCGACAACACCCGGGAAAACTTTCACACCGTCTATTCAATCGACGCTACCGCTAATGTCGTTCAACAGGACAACATTTTTGCACCGGCGAGTTCACAGGACCTTTTGAAGCTACCTCTGCTACCCGACTCCGACGAAGTCGATCTTGCCGCATTTGCAACGTATCACCCCAATCTATCGGAAGGCTTGCTGGCTCCGGCAACACGCCCTGCACCTCCGACCCTGGTCAACGACCGCTTGTTCTTCGCCGCGTCGGGTACGGACACGGGCAAAGAACTTTGGGAACTAGATCGGACTGGCGTGTCGCAACTGGTCGTCGACCTTCACCCTGGAACCGATTCGTCTTCGCCCACGCAATTGACCGAGCACAACGGACATCTATTCTTCCTTGCAAACAACGAACAGGGCAAAGGCGTTTGGGTACTGCCAAGTGGCAGCTCTTCACCTCAACGGTTGGCGGACGCAGACGGCGCTACCAAACTCACGTCAACTGAAGACGCCGTACTCTTCACCAACGCGTTTGAGGAACCAGACAGCCTGCAAGTATCCCATACCGATTCGTCGTTCGATGTATCGATAGTTGGCACCATCCCCGCAGACCACGACAATCTAAATTGGTTTAAGGAATCCTTGGTCTACACCCGCCCAACTGACAATGGACAAGTGTTAGAACGGCTGACGGAGGACGGCCTCACCACCGTCGAAATCGGCGACACCCCAGATGAATTCCTCATCCAAGACAGTATTCTTTTCTTCACGAGTTCCACGACGAGCGGTCGAGAACTGTGGACATTCGATGGAACAGAAGCAACTGAAATCGACACGCCGTTCCGCTCTGGCTCTATCACTACGGACTTTGAAATCACAAACTATTTCAGCACCGTCACGACCGAACTTGCGCCGAACGGATCCGCCGTGCTTGGCTAGGTAGAGGGCTCAGCTCGGGAACTCACTGAGTTTGAGTTTGGCACATTGCAAACTCCGAAGATCCAAACGCTCGTTACCGACGGGACTCCCGACGGCACCCGGGAACTCGCACCAGAAGAGATGAATGGCTGGGCTGACCTCGCCCACGAAGTCAACGGCGAAGTCTTCCTGCGAGACGGATGGGACACCAGTCAGTGGTGGAGCCTAGAGCCGGCCTCAGACGCTTGGAACGGTACGTCTCCTGCGGCCTTAGAAGCAGCGGACGACCGGTTCGAGTACAGCGAGTTTGATCCTGAAACAAGAGAAAGCGATGTCCTCAAGTTTGACGGCGTAGTCGTACCGCTTTTCGCCGAAAACGTCCAACAGACATCACACGGCGAGTACGTCCTTCTGCCCAACGCTGACTTGAGCCAGCAACTTCAGGTGCGGAGGCAGGGTGGCACGACCGAACCAGTGTTCACCAACGAACAACTGGCATCGCTTGGAATCACGTCCATTTTTCAGGCTCGAGACTTGTTCACCGGCACAACCCAGAGCCGTCTCTTTGCGGCAGACGACCTGCTGTACTTCGTCGCAGGCACCGAGCAATTTGGGCGAGAGCTATGGAAGTCAGATGGCACGCTCGAAGGTACCAGCATGGTGCGAGACATTCTCCCTGGGCCGCGAAGCTCAGGAATAGAATTGCTTGGCGCCTCAGGCGACACACTATTCTTCATGGCGAACGATGGCGTACATGGGCAAGAGCTTTGGTCGGCCAGCGTTGACGAGGCAATGGCCGCCCCGCTGACCGGAGACATCAATGGAGATGACCAGGTTAACTTCGCCGACTTCTTATTGCTGTCCCAAGCCTTCGGCACAACAGCCGAGGGTGGCCAGTCGATTCCGAGCGATCTAAATCAAAACGGCACCGTGGACTTCGCCGACTTCCTACTACTGTCAGCTAACTACGGCAAGAGCAGCCAATAGCAACTTCAACTCACGGCTCCCGTGATACATGCCGCCGTTCAAGCAGCAACGCATTGTTCCCCTTGCGCATTGGCGAGCGAGACCACTGTGACTCATGCACCGTGGTCAACCGCCTGCCACCTGCCAGCTTGTAACGGACGAAGAAAGAGCCAGCTCCGCTCATGACCCCCAGCGAATCACCCAAACACCGTCCTGCATCCAGTGAATCCCTTCGAAGAACACGTGATGCACGTTGATTCCTCCGTACCATTCTGACATTGGACGTGATTGCCGTTCCGTTTCTGCAACCGCGGCCAGCAACTCCTGAACAGTGAAGAACTCGCCATTCTGACATTCGTGGGCAACACTCACGTCACCTTCGCCGCGCAATACAATCTTGGTTTCGCGAAACGCAATCGACTTCAACTCTTCCGCAGTCAGTGCCCGCCACTCTTTTGAGTTCCGATCGAACACGTTTGCGGTCAGTACTAGCGATTTGATCTCTGCCGCCTGCGTCGCACGTACGCTGTCCAATTTGCCAATCCTCTGGGGATCGTCCGTCAACTCTATAACAAGTCTGGCTGAAAGACTATTGAAGAACTCAAGTTCTGGATGTCGCATTGTTTGGGAAATGGATTCTCCTGAACGGCGGGTTTGTCTACGAGGACGCAGAAGCAGACAAACACCAGCAAGCAAAATGCAACACAACGCCAGTCGCAGTGTGCTCTGACAAACTATCCATGAGGTGGTGTTACAATCTCTACGAAGGACCATCGATGTCGTTCAATCGCTGAAGATATATGGTTCCAGTACTCGAGCGTTAGGTTCATCAGATTGTAATCCGCCGCTAGTCATTTCGGATCCAGATGCTGTTGACGCTTAGCAAACGAAAACCACAGCGTTCACAGTTGCGATGGCTCTGCGAAGCTGGCTCGACGTCAGTAAATACATGAGTCAGTTGCATCTCACAGGCCAATTGAAGTCTGGCATGGAGCAGTGACGAATGCGCACCTTTGCCCCTGTACGCCGCAAGCGTATAAGCGTTGGCAAGAAATGCCACTCCATCGCCAACGTACATCGTGGCCCATCCAGCGGGTTGATTGGTGGAATCGAATGCCACAAAGCATCGGAACTCCGTGGTGCAGTAGAACTGATTGGTAGTCCTTCGCTTGGCTTGCGGAAATGACGCACCGCTCAACTCAAGCAAGTCAAAAAAGATGTCTCGCTGGTCCGGCTGCAATTCTCGAACAGCCATCTTCGGTGCAGCATTGGCCTCACGATGAGCAACAAGATAGCAAAGGCTACTCGCTGGCCTGAAGCCAGCGTTGAGCAGATACGTAGCGTTTTCTTTTGTCTGCTGAGGAATTAGCAGCTCAATTGCCCGCGTGGCCGATGGAACCTGTGGCAACACATCCGACAGCGATTCCACGTCTGGATGAACGACTACACGGTTGTAGTATTCGCTTTGCGTCCGACTGGTATCCGTTATGTGGGACATGCCCTCACCACACGACATAGCAATTGCGTTCTCAGGTACGTCGAAAGCCGTTCGCCTTGCATTGAAGTAGGCATACTTCAGTTCTGCTTTGAGGAGCGATTTGAGGTCTGCAATCAAGTGATCAAATCCATCTATCTTGTCGGGAAACGCTGAGGACAACCGACTTGCGACGGCCGGTCTGCTGGCATTCAAAAATCAAGCGGCGTAGCGAACAAGATACCCATCGTCACCGAGTTCGAATATCTCGCGGGTTTGCCATGACTAGCCAAGTAT
>CAYQMZ010000528.1:4865-5979 GCA_964418725.1 uncultured Pirellulaceae bacterium | reverse complement strand
GCGCTTTACTACGGTAACGGCGACTACAGCAGCACGCATTTCCCACTGAACGTAAAACCAATCCCGCCCAAGCCCGCTGATTGGCCGCTATCGATGACATTCCGCAGCGATCATCCGGGCGGAGCGTACTTTGCCCTGGTCGACGGAACCGTGGCCTTCATCAACGACGGGATCGACTACGACGTTTATCGAGCCCTTAGTACAAGAAACGGCAATGAACTGGTCCGTGACTTTCTGAACTAGCTATTGCGAACCGCTTGGCCTCACGAAATTCGCTGCGTTACTGTCAACGATTGAAGCTGACGATCCGAAGCTGCAATCCAGAGCGCAACGGTAACTCAAACCGGAAGACACTATGCAACGTATCGCTGCCCTTAGCTTTTTTCTCCTACTTTGCTCCCTGCAGACGGGATGCTCTGAATCGCTGCCAGCGACGGTTACCGGAACAATTACCATCGATGGGCAGGCCATCCCCGAAGACGCGAACGTCACCGGCAACCTGGTCTTCTATCCCACCGGAGGTGGTGCAGCCGCCTTTGGGGACATCACCAAAGGCGGAAAATACAAAATCACGACTGGCAGCACGAAGGGGCTCGCTCCGGGTGAGTACAAAGTAACCGTCCGAATCGTGGAAATGGATCCCGAACCTCCCGGAGGTTACAAAACTGCTCCTGGACAGAAACTGCTTTCTCCAGCTCGGTACAACGACAATGAGAAAACGGATCTCATGGCGAACGTTGAAGCAGGCAGCCAATCAATCGATTTCGATTTGACGACAGGCAAATAACTGTCAACGCAGTTAATCGATTCGCATTCAGGGCACAGCGATGTAGGCAGTACGTGTTTCGAGTGGCTAAGATAGGCACTGTTGGTCGAAAAGAAACATCAGCTCGCTTGTTGAGCTGCCCGCCTGTTTCGCGAGGAGAAATTCTGTGCGTCGCTATGCAATCATCGACTCGAAGTGCGCTGCCGTTTGGTCAAAAGCTATTTAGCTGGTACTCGGCGCGAAGAGCACCCTACTTCTCAACGGTTTCACCACTTATTACTGACATTAAACCCAACTACTGCGAAGTGCTTATTAACAAACGCAAAGCAGTGCAAAACCATATTGGTA
>CAYQMZ010000528.1:1595-4855 GCA_964418725.1 uncultured Pirellulaceae bacterium | reverse complement strand
TTGGTTTCCTATCTGCAGGATTTATGCTGCTCGGTTTGGCAGCATTAACCCACGCCGCCGAACCCGTCGACTATCTGCGAGATGTAAAGCCGATTCTCTCGAACTCGTGCTACACGTGTCACGGTCCCGACGAGGGAACACGCGAGGCCGAACTGCGTTTCGATGAGCGTGATTCGGCAATCCGAAGCGCTATCGTTCCCGGCGAAGCTGACTCGAGCGATATCATCGACCGCATTACTAGCGACGATCCGGACACGCAAATGCCGCCACCGGACTCGCAGCGAGAGAAACTTTCACGCGAGCAAGTTGAAACGCTTAAGCGATGGATCAACGAAGGTGCCAAATTTCAAAAGCACTGGGCGTACGAACCAGCCAGCCGCCCGGCGGTGCCGCCCGTGTCCGAGAATAATGAACGCTCGGCGGCAAACCCGATCGATCACTTCATCATTTCAAAACTCGCGCAAGCCGATCTGCAGCTAACACCGCCCGCAGACGCTCGAACTCAAATTCGCCGACTGCATTTTAATCTAACGGGCCTCCCCCCTACCCCAGAGACCGTCCGCGCGTACGAGTCGCAGATTCAAGAACCCTCGGCATACCGAACACTTGTAAACCGTCTGCTCAGTAAGCCCGCGTTTGGCGAACGCCTGGCAGCCTACTGGTTGGATGTGGTCCGGTACGGTGATTCGGTTGGGATTCACGGCGACCAATTGGTCAGCATGTCGCCCTATCGCGATTATGTACTGAAGGCGTTCAATGAAAACATGCCATACGACCAGTTCATCACGGAACAACTTGCCGGGGACCTGCTACCCGGTGCCACGCTTTCTCAAAAAGTGGCTTCGGCATTCAATCGAATGCACATGATCACCGCGGAAGGCGGAGCCCAACCCAAAGAGTACCTGGCAATATACTCGGCCGACCGAGTTAGAAATACTTCGGCGGCTCTTCTGGGTACCACGATGGGCTGTGCGCAATGTCACGACCACAAGTTTGATCCGTTTACGACGAAAGAGTTCTACGAGTTTGCGTCCTTCTTTGCGGACCTCAAGGAAGCAGGCGTCTACGGCGGCAGCAACTGGTTCCCTAGCCTGCAGGTACCTGAACCAGGTCAAGCAGAAGAATTGGCTCGACTTGTTGCGTTGATGGATGAAGCAGCAAAACGCGTTCCCAAAGATGCCGACAAAGAAAACAAAGAGAAGCAGGCGTTCGAAGCTGCGAAGCGAAAGAAGACGGACTTCGAAAAGACCATCCCAACCGTGCTGGTTTCGCAATCGGTGAAGCCGCGTGAAATGCGGCTACTACCCCGCGGCAACTGGCTGGACGATTCCGGCCCTGTCGTTCAACCCGGTTTTCCTGCGACACTCGGCGATGCAGGGGTTGCCTCTGAGTCACAACGTCTCGATCGACGTGACCTTGCCAAATGGATGACGCACCCAGACAACCCGTTGGTCGCGAGGGTCTTCGTCAATCGCATGTGGAAGCTCATGATGGGCGAGGGTATTGTGCCCACGCTCGATGACTTTGGTTCGCAAGGCACCGTGCCGTCCAACCCACAATTACTCGATTGGTTGGCTGTCGAGTTCATCGAAAGTGGCTGGGACATTAAGCATATATTGCGACTGATCGTATCGTCGAATACCTATCGCCAATCCGCCGACGCCAACTCGGAAACCAAGACACGCGATCCAGAAAACCGTCTCTTCAGCCGCCAAAACCGATTCCGCTTGGAAGCAGAATCCATTCGCGACAATGCCCTCGCAATCAGCGGGTTGCTCGTTGAAAAAGTGGGCGGTCGCAGTGTTCGTCCATACCAACCAGCTGGCTACTATGCCCACCTGAACTTCCCGCGGCGAAAGTACCAAGCATCAAAAGGCGACGATCTTTATCGACGCAGTGTCTACACGCATTGGCAACGAACGTTCCTGCATCCCAGCCTCATGGCGTTCGACGCTCCTTCACGCGAAGAGTGCACCGTGAACCGTCCTCGGTCAAACACACCGCTGCAATCGTTGGTGCTATTCAACGATCCAATCTACGTTGAGGCAGCTCGAAAATTGGCGGAACGAATCATGCTGGCAGAGCAGACCGACGTCGAGCGTCTGACGAGAGCGTTTGAGCTGACTCTTCAACGTCAACCGACACAGCAAGAGCAAGAAGTCTTACTTCGCCTGCTGCAACAACATCTCGACCGCTATAGCGAAAACAACGAGATGGCCGCGGAAATCGCAAAGAATGGAGACGCCAAAGTCTCGGAGAATGTGGAAATCGTTCCGCTGGCCGCTTGGACCAGTGTCAGCCGCGTATTGCTGTCATTGCACGAAACAATCACCAGGAACTGAGCACGATGAACGAAGCAAGAAGAACGTTCTTAAAACGCAATTCAATTAGTCTTGGTGCAGCCGCGTTGGCTTCCGTACTTGGGAAGACCTCCGTCGGTGCAATGCCAACGGCAGCCAGTCCGACGCCGGCCGTGCTACCGCTCCATCGCCCAGCAACCGCAAAGCGAGTCATCTTCCTTTGCATGGCTGGCGGACCATCGCACCTAGAGACGCTCGACTACAAGCCCAAACTGGCTGAGATGCACGGCCAACCGATGCCGGCTTCCTTTACCGAAGGACAGCCGATCGCTCAGCTGCAAGGCAAGGAGCTAAAGTGCTTTGGGCCGCAGCATCCGTTTCGACAGTTCGGCGAGTCAGGGCAAACGATCTGCTCGTTGTTTCCACACTTTGGACAAATCGCCGACGACATGTGCATCGTCCGCTCGCTACGGACCGAACAAATCAACCATGATCCCGCTCACACCTTCATGAACACGGGAACGGCAATTTCCGGCCGACCTTCGATCGGTGCATGGCTACAGTATGGCCTCGGCAACATGTCGGACAACTTGCCTGGGTTCGTCGTCATGTCTTCGATCGGGAGGTTTGGGCAGAGCCAACCGATCGCCGCGCGTCAGTGGCACAGTGGCTTCCTGCCCAGCCGATATCAAGGCGTCGAGTTCCGCAGCGCCGGTGATCCCGTCTTGTACGTGAACAATCCACATGGCGTCGACCGCCAGACGCAAGGTGACGTTGTGTCGACCATCAATCGGCTAAATTCGATGCACGACCAAGTGATTGATGACCCGGAGATCGCCACGCGTATCGCGCAGAACGAACTGGCGTTTCGTATGCAAGCCAGCGTGCCTGAATTGATGAACGTTGCCGACGAGCCGCAGCACGTCTTGGATCTCTACGGCACAAAGGGCGCTGATGGAT
>CAYQMZ010000528.1:0-1585 GCA_964418725.1 uncultured Pirellulaceae bacterium | reverse complement strand
CAGCTATACCATCGAGGTTGGGATCATCACGGCGGCATCAAAAACAACATGGTGGGAACAGCTGGCGAAGTAGACCGGCCGGCCGCTGCGTTGGTGCAAGACTTGAAGCAACGCGGCATGCTGGAAGACACGCTGGTCATCTGGGCCGGCGAGTTCGGACGCACGCCAATGGCACAGGGCAATGGCCGTGACCATCACATTAAAGGCTTTTCCATGTGGATGGCTGGCGGTGGAATCAAGGGCGGCATTAGCTACGGTGCAACGGACGAACTGGGCTACAACGCAGTGACAGACGTATTCCACGTTCACGATTTCCACGCCACGATGCTGCATTTGTTAGGAATCGAGCACACCAAGCTAACGTATCGCTACCGCGGCCGAGACTTCCGATTGACTGACGTCCACGGCGAAGTCGTCCACGACATCTTGACCTAAACGTAGCGGAAGTTGCCAAACTTCCGGCGGTGACTAGCTTCCCACCGGGCTTAGCTTCCGACGATGCGGATCATCCGGCACAGAACCTCCGACGTCGCAAAATCTCATCTCGGGTCGCCGGCCGTCAAGGCTGGCCGCTTCGCGTTGATGTCAGCACACCAGCTAATGCACGGCGAGCTTTAGCAAGCTCCACTACGGGCACGGGCCCCAACCGAGCATTCAGATCTTCTCTTTCGGATAGGGACGAAGCCCCAGCAGCATCTCTGCTCTCTCCGACAAAGGCTTTTCGACAAGTTCACGATCGGTGTACTTCTCCAATTCGTTCGCGAAAAGCCCGTACACCGTTTGGCGATCCTGGCTCGTATCGATTTCGATGCACTTTCCCTTCTCACGAAACAAATCAACGATCGGCAAAGTCTTCGCCTTGAACGTGTCGAATCGCAACTTGATGCTCTCGACGTTGTCATCATTCCTGCCGGTGTACTTAGAACGGCCCAGAATCCGCTTTTCCAGAACGTCATACGGGCACTCGAAGTACAACATCGTCGGCAACTCCGCTTCGCGACCAAACGTCTCGTACCAAGCTTCCAAGTTTGACAACGACCGAGGAAAACCATCGAGCAAAAAGTTATTTTTGCCGGTCGTTCTCGTGATCGATTCCATGGATTCCTTCAGCAACGCGACCACAATGTCGTCAGAGATTAGCTGGCCGTCCGCGAGTGACTTTTCAATGGATGCTGCCGCGGGTCCACCGTTCTCGATCTCCTTTCGAAGCATTTCGCCTGTCGACAGATGCGTCCATCCCAATTGAGATTCCGCAAGTTCGCACATCGTCCCTTTCCCAGCCCCTGGACCGCCCAAGACAAAGACTACATTGGGTTCGGGACAGGGTTGCCGCGGGTCGAAGTGATGCACCACAACCTTTGGCGCGGGAGCCACTCCCTTTTTGTAGACGTGCCACTCTCGATCGGTCGGCGGCAGCTCGTCATCGCACGTCATGTCATAGGCTAGATGGCCATCGAGCCTGCAGATCCGCCATGACTTGTAACTATTCGAATATGACAGCGCCGGACTGCGTTCAGACTTTCCATCCGCTCGATCCCATGCCATTTTCCCGTTCCAGTAACCGGGACTCGATTCCGTGCCCGAT
>CAYQMZ010000527.1:1483-5987 GCA_964418725.1 uncultured Pirellulaceae bacterium | reverse complement strand
CTGAAGCTCTCGAGCGAGTTGGCCAAAGTGCGCATCGCCCTCGAACTGCTGCGGATCGGCAATAATCTGCTTTAGTAGTCCCTTTATCTGTTTGCTGGTGATTTCACCGGATGAAACAGTAGCCTGGATAGCGCTGATTGCCGTTTTCGTGCAGTGATCGGGAATGCCAATCTTGAGTAATTGTCGAGAGTTCATAGATGGCGGACACTGGGGCTGCTCGGGAGGTTCACGGTTTGACGCATCAACAGATTCTGGCCATCAAACAGATCGCTGCAACATTGGTTGTGGTTGGCTGCTGCAGGCACACGTCAATTGCCCAGACGCCGCCGCTCGAATTGCGATTGGTTCCAATCGGACAGGCACTGCAGCAGGTTACGAAACTCGCCAAGCTCGACCGCGTTGAAGCGACGCGAGTTTATCAGACTGCGCACCGATTCGGCCTGAGGCTTGATGCCAGTGATAAACACCTGATCGCGGCCAAGTCTGGCGACGGACGTTTTTTCTCAGCCTTCTACACGACACTGCAAAACGCGACAGACGTTCGACCCTACGTTGTTCAACGCATCAAGTTAACGAAGTCATCGTTCGACCACTCGGGCAAACGTATTTCGAATAGCACGACCTATTTAGTAGAGGCCTTTCGAACGGAAGACGGCAAGACTCGGTCGCTGGATCAGCATTTTGCTGGCTATTCGTTACACGGAGCAACGCGACGCGTTGTCGTGAAGGAGTTCGAGATCGGCATAGGCTCGGTACCCAAGATCTGTGATCAAGGTGCGTGGCCGTTTAAGTCGGGCGCGATTTATAAAGAACTTCAGGGGTACGGCACCGACGCAGCGATGTTCGACGCGGTGCGATTCGACCAATCCGTTCAATACAAGGTGATTGCAGACTTCTGTGCTGACGGTTCGTATCAATTCCTGTCGCCGGAACTTGGTTTTCATTTGCCAAGCAAGTCCCCAGCCAAACAGGTCGTCCATCGTGGAGAGTTACGTTCGGACAAACGGAGTCCAACAGCTCCAACGGATAAAGCTTCAGGACTGCTTTCGCGACAGTCGCTTCTTCAAGTGACCGACGGCTTGCGATAGTTCTGTCAGCAGTTCGCCTCCGCGTTCACGCGACTTGGGCCCGTCACCCTGCATGTATTCGATGACTTCTTTTTCGAGTCCCACAAAATCGTCTGCCACTTCGGCCATTTCCTCTGCAATTTCCAGCGGGATACTAGTTACTCCATTTTCGTCGCCGTGCAGCAGTTCACCCGTCCGCACCACAAGTCCGCCGACTCTGACCGGCAAACCGACATGCAACAAGTGGCAGTATCCGTGAGCCGAAATGGTGCTGCCCGTGAACACGGGGAAATTGATCGCTCGAACTTGAGCCAGATCGCGACCGGCGCCGGATGTCACCAACCCGGCCGCACCAAAGGCACGATACGTCGAACACATAACTTCACCGAATACCGCGGCTGCTGGGGGGTCATCGAGATCCTGAATAACAATAACGGCGGGTCCAGGTAACTCTGCCATCTGATCCATCTGTTGGTGCAGACTGCCGTATACGGCACCGCCGTCCGGAGGAGCGGCAGATCGAAAGGCGGCGGTTGCAGCAAATCCGACCATCGGAGGCATCTCGGGAAAGCAACTCTGGATTCGATGATCCATGAAGCCTTCGCTTTGCGGGCGGACCTCGAAGAGCTCGATAAGATTGCAAATCGTCGGCGTGTCGTATTGAGCCAACTTGTCGAGTGTTGCTTGAGTCACTGACATTTTCGTATTCCTTAACCAGCCTGACTAAATCAGCGTCGTCAAAAGTCGCACGGTTTCTGCAGCACCTTGCGCGGGTAGCAAAGCCGTCGTTGCGATTCCTGACACAACCTTGGTGATGTTGTGGTCAACCTTGTCCGGAACCGCCCAGTAGTCACCAAGAGCTGACGTGATGTAAACGGAGAACGTATGGTGCCCGGTGCCGGGACGTTCGCCGATGATGTGCAAAAGCGTTCGTCGATCGTCTGCGTCTCCGAACAAGGCCTCGCCAATCCGATACCCTGTTCGCACTCGGCCGGATTGCACCAAGATGTTCTCTTTTGCGGGGCGAAACCCTTCTCTGAGAAGTTGGCTGCGTAGCTCGCTGAGGAATGGACGGAGGTGACCTTCGTCCATGATCGAGTGTGCATTCAAACCGTCGGAAACCACGATCTGTACGTTTGTGAGATCGTTCGATTTTGATTTTTGCTTCGCCAATGCAGCTTTGGTGGCATCCGAAAGTTGTTCACCTGATTCCGGATGCAAAATGTAGTCGAGGCGGTCTTTCGATTGGGTAGAGACATCGAACCGGTTTGGCACCGACTGAACGAATTCCGGAGTCAGTTCCGCCCGTATACTCTGCTTGCCATCTTCGTAGATGCGGCGAACCTCGGTAGCCAAGTCTGTTGCGAGTTCGTGAGGCTTTTCTCCGTAGCCTTCCGCAATGAACAGCCCGCGGTCCCGTACCTCGCTAATTTTCTGCTTGCCTTCGGCCAAAATTTCCGCGTCAGTGCGTTCGTCGTTTCGACGTCGGCAGTACTGTAAGTAAACCCAAGTCGGGTCGCCAAAGTGCTCGGTCGGTTTGCCCGCTTGATTGATGACACCCAGCGATTGGTAGAATTCCCACATCGGGTCGTTGACTCGCATGTCAAACTTATCACGGAGCCGAACATGATCCTGGAAGCCGGTGGTTAGGTAGCCCAGCATTGGATCGATCTTCGTGGGCAATGCCATCAAGTAGGCTGGGTTTGCCGGTGCAATCTCATTTAAGCACCAATCAAGATCGTCCAGCGAAACGTCCATATGCAGCGTCGAGCAAACGTCGAGCCCGATGCACAACCCGTGAAGCTTGCCCATGACGATGTCTTCCAGGCAACAACGAACCAACTGCTCGCGTGTGCGGAATACTTCAGGTCCGATGAAGCCTGCGACGTCGTTTAGGTGAACCCAAGCATCTCGATCGTCTGATGAGTTCGCTTTTGTGATTTGCGTTAACGCCCGCGCGAATCCATACTTGCGCGACTCGTGTAGCACCATGTCGAAACCGTAGCCATGGCCGTTGGTGAAGTCGGCTCCCTGTCCCGTTTCGAAATACAGACCGAACCGACCATTGCGAGCTTTCGCGTGGTCCTTCATCTTCTCAAGCGTCAGATCGAAAGTTCCATTTGCACTTTCGGTTCCGCCAATGCTCTGAAACCAGAGTTCGGTGCTGCCGGGATTCTTGCGTTCCACTTCCGCTTGGACGTCGATGTGCGAGAGCACGCAATGCGGCAACAGTTCATCCAGTTCGAACGTCTGCAAGATGTCTTGCAGGCAAAGCTGAATGGACTCGACCGATTCCGGGGTGCTGGAAACCGGGTTGGTTCCTAGCAGCACATCACCGACGGCGTAAGAGAACGCATCGAATACTTGCCAGCGGATATCGTCCGGGTGATCTGTTGGCGAGTTCGGTTGGACTCTCGCACCCAGGTAACCCTTCGACCCGATCTTGCTGTTGGGTAACGCATTGAAGACCTTTGCGCCGATGGCAATCAACTCGTCATTGGACATCAGTTTCACAACGCAACCGATTACGTCGCTGGACAGCGACGCCATGTAATCCTTGATAGCGGTCTCGCTGTCGTCCAGCAAATGTTGTTTGAGTTGTCCAATCGTCCAGCTTTGCATGGTGTCAGATTCGAAGTCTCGCTGCGGCGTTTGTGCCAGTTCAAACAACGGATCCTGGTGGGGCGCGTGCTGGTCGATTTCCGCTAACGTTGTGTTTGCGAGTAACTTTCGCGCGTTGATGCGTGAGTCTTCATCGGCTGCCGCGACGCCAATGATTTGGTCGCCTTCCTTATATGAGTTCGCGGCACCGAGCAGCTGGCAATAAGCTTCGTTGTCAAAGTCGCCATGTTGCCGATGGATGTAGGCAATCAGTCCCTCGTTTTCTTGCGGCGTTTCGACAACGGGGCTGGCCAGTAAGTTGTTTTCAAAAGAATTCGCCAGACCTGCGGCAATACCCGTGGTCCCGACGGCGATCTTTTTCACAAATTTTCGACGCGTGTCCATTCCGTAGTCCTCCGGGAGAAGTGCAAGTCAGGAGGGAGAAAATGTTGGGAAGGACGCTTTGCAAGGTCCGCCACACGACGCATCATAGTCTTCTTCGCAACTGTCGTCACGTCGGAACCTATATATGAAGTCCGTTCAGGTAGTCGCTCGGGGTCGTGCCGAGTTTGTTGAGGTACCTAAGCCGGATGTACGGCCTGGTCACGTACTGATCCGCACATCCTACTTGTCCCTTTGTGGTAGCGATATTCAGATGTTGCACTATGCCGCGGACGACGCCTACCCATTTCCGCCTGGTACGAGCGGCCACGAAATGGTCGGCTTTATCGAGGCAGTTGGCGACGCGGATTCCCAGTACTCGGTCGGTGATCGTGTGCTGTCGTTGGCTCCCGGTCACAAGGCCATGTGTGAGTACTACGTTGCACCCTATGAAC
>CAYQMZ010000527.1:0-1473 GCA_964418725.1 uncultured Pirellulaceae bacterium | reverse complement strand
TCGGCGAAGATGGATATGCCGTCGAAAAAGGTCTGGTTCCGCTGCCAGCCGACGCGCCGCTTGAAATTCTCCTCCAGAGTCAGCAGCTCGGGACGGTCATCTATGCCGCAGAGCGGTTGCCCAATTTGGTGAACAAGAACGTCGTCGTCATTGGTCAGGGATCAGCCGGACTCTGGTTCGACTTTCAACTGCGTCGCATGGGAGCACGGCGTGTCTTGGCGCTGGATATCGAGGACTTTCGTTTGGATCGCTCGAAAGATTTTGGAGCCACGGCGACTTTCAATAACGCTCAGGGTGATCCGGTAGCCTACGCCCGCGACTATTTCGGTGGTGAATTGGCAGACCTGGTAGTGGAGGCGGCTGGTGAAGTGGACGCCATCAACCTGTCGGTCGAAATGGTGAAGAAGTACGGCGACATACTCTTCTTTGGATACCCACGCGACCAAGTCTTCCCTTTTGCGTTTTACGAGATGTACAAAAAATGTTGTCGAACGCAGTGCATCGTGGGTGCCTCGAACGAGCCGAACTTGGTATCAATGCGGTCGGCAGTGGAACTTGTTGCATCCGGCATCGCGGACGCGAAGGCGTTGATTACTCACCGTGTTCCATTCACGGAAACCATCAACGCTTACGAGCAACATCGCACTCGTGCCGATGGTGCCGTCAAGATTGTGATTGAGATGCCAGGTACGTAGCCAAAGCACATTTTCATGCCGGTTGGTCGCGCATGCGAGCTGTTGGTGATTGAGGAACAGATGACGATTCGAATCGGAACACGCGGAAGCAAATTGGCTCGTTGGCAAGCCGAATGGGTTGCCAGTCAACTGGGAAATCACGGTGTTGAAACCGAGATCATTTTCCTGAAGACGCTTGGCGATGTGAAGTCGGGGCCGATTGGAAACGTGGGGACACAAGGTGTGTTCACCAAGGAGATTCAACGTGCGTTGCTAGACAACCAGGTGGATCTTGCTGTGCACAGTTTGAAAGACTTGCCGACCGATGCCACGGAAGGTCTCGCGCTTTCATGCGTTCCACCTCGCGAGCAGTGTGGCGACGCGCTAATAACTGGCGGTACATCGACAATTGACGACTTGCCAGAAGGTGCCGTGATCGCCACGGGGAGCGCTCGACGACAGGCTCAGTTGAAGGCTTATCGACCAGACTTCAACGTTCAGGATCTGCGAGGCAACGTTGATACACGCCTGCAGAAGCTGGCGGAAGACGATGCGATCCACGCGATTATCCTCGCTGAAGCTGGACTGCGTCGTCTTGGTCTGGAACAGCATATCTCTCAGGTTCTCCCAAAGGATGTCATGCTGCCGGCTGTAGGACAGGGGGCATTGGGGCTCGAAACTAGAGAGGACGACGCTGCCTCGATCGAAGCATTGGTGGCGATGGACGATGTGGACACGCGTTGTTCCGTACTGGCTGAACGAGCATTGTTACGAACGCTTCGCGGAGGCTGCATTGCCC
>CAYQMZ010000526.1:0-5991 GCA_964418725.1 uncultured Pirellulaceae bacterium | reverse complement strand
AGTTGAGACTCGGCGGAGCGTGGAACGTGAACGTCGCGCGGTGTCGCCAACGCCCTCAGGCGAAGGAGGTTACGTCACTTCCGATACCTGCAAAGCATGCCACCCGGGGGAGTATGAAAGCTGGCATCGCACCTATCATCGCACAATGACGCAGGTAGCCAGCCCGCAGACGGTTCTGGGGGACTTTGATGACGTTTCGCTCAAATACTTTGGCCGAAAGTTCCATCTAGAACGCCGTGATGACGAATTCTGGATCAAGCAAGAGGGTGGAACCGAAGCGAAAGTGCTGCAGACGACGGGTTCGCATCACTACCAAGTCTATTGGGTTGGCAGCGGCAAAGGGAATTTGCTGCACAACTTCCCCTTCGTTTACTTGCTGGAAGACAAACGTTGGGCGCGGCGAAATGATGTTTTCATGATGCCGCCACACATCGGAGAGCGACCGGAAGCCGTCAATCCGTGGAACGATGGTTGTATCGCCTGCCACGCGACCTTCGGACAGTCGAAGGTGAACTCAAAAACACAGAGAGCCGATACGAAGGTGGCCGAGCTCGGGATCGCCTGCGAAGCATGTCACGGCCCAGCTGAAGAGCACAGTGAGTTCTACCAAAACCCCTCGAATCGATACGCGGCTCACTTCGATGATCAGCCGGGGCACGCCATAACGAATCCAGAAACGTGCGACTCCAAAAAATCGACACAGATTTGTGGTCAGTGTCACGGCGTCTCGCGAGAGCTTGATCGAGAATCCTGGCGTAGTCGCGGTTTCTTGTATCGACCGGGCGATGAGTTGGCTGACACACGTATCGTGGCTCGACATCCTCGTAAGGCAACGCAAGACTGGCATCGCAGTTCATCGCCAGACTTTTTCGACAAGTACTTCTGGCGGGATGGCATGATTCGCGTGTCTGGCCGCGAGTACAACGGTCTTTTGGAAACTCCCTGCTATCAACGTGGCGAAATGTCCTGTCTCTCGTGCCATTCGATGCATGACGCGGATCCGGTAGATCAAATTAAGAGCGGCATGGACTCGAACACCGCCTGCCTACAGTGTCACGAGAGCATTGGTGCAGACGTGTCGGCGCATACGCATCACAGTGCCGATTCGACGGGTAGTCAGTGCTACAACTGCCACATGCCGCACACGACGTTTGGATTGTTGAAGGCGATACGAAGCCACCAGATTGACTCGCCGGATGTCAGCGCGCAACTTCGATCGGGACGCCCACAGGCCTGCAATCTCTGCCATTTGGACAAGACTTTGGCTTGGACGGCCGAGCAACTTCATGAATGGTACGGCCAACCCATTCCTCCGTTGTCCGAAAAGCAAGAACGTGTTTCGGCAATGGTGCTGGATGTATTGACCGGGGATGCTGGTCAGCGAGCGATCGCATCCTGGCACATGGGGTGGGAACCGGCATTAGAGGCGGCTGGACGCGAATGGATTGCGCCGTTTCTGCTGGAAAGGCTCAACGATCCCTATCCAGCGGTGCGGTACAACGCGATACGTTCCTTGCAGAAGTTGCCGGGTTTCCATAACTTTGAGTTCGACTTCTCCACGGTAGCGAACGCGGATCTGTGGCGAGAGGGACGAGAGTTATGGGAGCAGGCTTTCGTCGCAAGCGGAAAGCAGCGACCAAGCGACCGTTCATTGCTATTCGATGAATCGGGCCAGTTGCAGGACTCACAGATTCGGTCTCTTTCGGCAGAAAGAGATGACCGTCCCGTTGACCTGCTGGAGTAGCCGCCATGCAAGTTCTCAGTAAAGCAAGACTAGGCGTTGAACTTGAGCAATCGATCGAAAAAGAACAAGCCTCGCGGGTCTCAATCCCCAAAGCCTAGCAGTAACGTTCAGGCGACAGGGACTGTGAGTGGTGAACAGGATTTGGACGTGGAGCTCCCATCTACGGCCAAACATCACTTTCGAATGGGATGGTGGTCATTGCTGTTGTTCTTGACGCTTGGCATAGTCCTCGAAGCGATGCACGGCTTTAAGCTTCAGTGGTATATCGGCGAGCAGAATTCGACACGACGGCTGATGTGGACGCTCGCCCATGCCCACGGCACGTTGATGGCGTTGATACACATTGGGTTTGGAGCAACGGTCCACGTTTTAGGTCCCGGACGTTGGGTGAAGTTACGGTCACGATTCCTTTCTGTGGCAACCATTCTGATCCCGCTGGGGTTCTTTTTGGGTGGTTGGTCGATTCACGCTGGCGATCCTTCGATGTTGGTTCTAGTGGTGCCTGTTGGCGCCATCTTTTTGTTCAGCGCCGTCCTTCTGACGGCGATTGCCAATCGCTGATGTTCAGTTATGTAGACATCCGGTTCGTGCGGTTGTGTGCGTTTTAACGACTCTTCCACATATTTGGGTTTTGCGAATTGCAAAAGTAGATTCGCGCAATTAGCATCTGGCGTGTATCGAAATGTCGCAGGTTGTATCGGAACGCGACGCTTGGATTTCAGTTCTGGGTGTTTGTCATTCAAGAGATCAAAAACGCTGCAGCGTTTTGCGCCATTTGAATCATTTTTTTCGTATTCCTGGGAGGGTAGAAATGAAGTCTTCTTTGGTTGGGTTGCGAGTGCTTCTCGCAACACTCTTTTTGGGGTTCGGGGCTGTTGCCTCGGCTCAAAACGCGGGTGACCCGGGCTGGTTCCTGCGTGCTATTGATTCGGCAGGTACGATCAACAGCTTTGATACGCACAACAATGCGCTCGCTTTCGGTGTCAACAGCGTTCAAGACGCCCACGTTGACGTAATCAACTATCAAAACGACAGCCGCTTTCCGAACTCGATTCAGTTCGCTGATACGTTTGCCGAGCCAATTACCGAAGACTTCACAGTCAATGGTATTGCTGACGTGACCATTCCAGCCGGTAACTGGGGTGTTGGTTGGGGTAGTGACGACGGTGGCCAGTTGACGATTCCTGGTGTCGAGTTCGCACAACGTTTCAACACTGCTGGTGACCTGCAGCCCGATGACCAAATCATCTTTGACGGTAACCGCGGCTACAACGTCACTTGGGGTTCGTTCAGCTTGGATGCCCCACTTGAGACCACGATCAACGTTTCGATGTGGGAGCGTGGCGGTGGTGACAACTTCGACGTCTACTTCCTTAACTTGGAAGAGTACGGCATCGAAGCTGACGAGCTAACGGATGCTGAGCAAGATCAACCATCAGAAGCGAACCTTTGGAGCCTGCTTGGCACCGGAGATTTTGTTGAAGATGATTCTTGGGATGTCCGCTATCCAGCTAACGTTCCTGGAGTTGCCATTCCCGTGTCACCTGGTCAGCGAATCAACGGCTTGGCTGGCGATGTGGTAAGCGAGACTGTTGGCGATGTATTGCCTGGTCTTACACACTACTGGTACGACATCAACAATCCTGGAACCTACGAAGGTGTTCAGGAATTCTATGACTTCAATGCGGGCCCAATCGAAGAACCTGCGATTGCAGCGTTCAACCCAGAAGCTACCTGGTGGACGGGAAACCAAGCTCCGCTTGAAGGTGGAACGACTGACGCTCCTAAGTACCCAGCAGAAGTTATCGGGGCGACTCGACCTAACGCTGGCGGAACGTTTAGCGACAGCGACAACAACAACTACACGACAATTGTTTCTGGTGAAATTCGTTTCCCACGAGATGGCGAGTATGTCTTCACTGATGGTGTTGATGACTTGACCGTTCTTGCAATCGACGTCAACCGCGACGGCGAATTCGGCGAAGACGAATTCCTCATCAACGACAACGCTTGGACGAACTTGCAGCGTGATGCCAACAATGGTGGTTTCCCTGGAGAATACGTGCCAGTCGACATTGATGTCCCAGAAGACGCCAATTGCGACGATGCGGACAATGCGTCTGATCTGTGCTGGTATCGAATTGAGGCAGTATTCGGTGAAGGTGGCGGAACGGATGCTGGTATTCTGTACTGGAATGAAAACAGCGACATCGAATTCCCAACTGAAAATGGTGATGGTCGAGTAATTGCAGCTGAGGATATTCCTGAGCTTGCAATTCCAGAAGATCACCTACGTGGTGCAGGTGGTGTTGTTATCACAAGTGCAAACCTTGCGGCTGCTCTTGGTAGCGAATTCCCTTACGAGTTCGAAATCAACGAAGACGGTACGTTCGACAGCTTGACTGTAAATCGTACTCTTGATGTTGCTACGACGTCGCTTGACCTGAATGGTGCCACGATCGATCTGATCGCAAATGGTGATCTGTCTGGTCTTGAAGGTGAGTTCCAGTTGCTTTCAGCTGACTCGCTGACTGGCGAACTGACCGTGAACGTTCCTGAGGGCTTGGAAGTTGACACTAGCCGACTAGCAACTGAAGGTATCATCGTCTTTGGCGATGCTGCTCCTGGTCTGCTTGGTGACATCGACGGAGACGGTTCTGTTGCGTTTGCTGACTTCCTAATCCTGTCGAATGCGTTCGGTACGGATGTCGATGCAAACACCATGGGTGACCTGAACGGTGACGGAAACGTTGGCTTCCCCGACTTCCTGATCCTGTCGGACAACTTTGGTTCGACTTCTGCTGCAGCTTCGGTTCCAGAACCAGCAGCAATGACCCTCTTCGGAATGGGTGCACTTCTGCTAGGTTTGGTCCGACGTCGTCGTCGCTAACCGACCGGCTGCAAGGCAGCCATGATTGAAACTTGACTTGCCTCTTTTAAGAGACCAGTCTCCCAGCCCACTCAGTTTTTGCTGAGTGGGTTTTTTCGTGGAATGACTGTTGGTTCTGTGGTTAGTTGCTTGCTTGCTGGTATCTGGCGGAGCGTGACGACTACGTACCCATGACGACTACGTACCCATCACGCTCCGCGTGATGGCCCATGTCTTGCTGCGGCAAGTGAGTGAGAGTCAACTTCGCCAGCTTTATCTGCTATGGCAAAGCCAAAGTTTCTAGACGCTGGAATCGAACGGGGAGTGTTGTCGCCGGAATAGAAACAGCGGCGATCGGGAACTGCGTGCCGGGAGGTGGTGGTGGTCCGCCAATGGCAGTGCGATATCCGACTTCGACGCCGTCTTCGCCCTGTAGCACCCAATCAATCGAGACGCTGATGCCGAAGTTCTGTTCGCCAAGCGTCACCACGATCAGCGTCGACTCTTCGAAGTTGATAGGAGCTTTGCCAACTTCCTCGTCTGGCCGAATAGACTGACTCAAGGCGTTCCATTCTTCAGTCGTGCTGGCCGACCCCTGAACAGGTTCCGGATTCGTTGGTTGGATACCGAAAACGCCCTTAGGACTGACGGTCGTCGAGCCATAGTTTCTCGAGAGAATCAAGAAATCGCTAAAGCCCTCTTGGCCGTTGCCATCAATGTCGGTTCGCGAACTGAAGAAAGGTACATTTTGCCCATACTCTGCACTGAGCGTCAGGAAATCCGTGAACCCGACCGTCCCATCGCCGTCGATATCGGCGGTCATCATTCTGCGGTCCTCTAGCTGATCTATGCTGAGGCGAAAGTTACGGCGAGACTTCGTCAATCGATCCATGTTAAGCACTCGTATCCTGCGAACAGTTTGGTTCTCACAATGGTAACGCAGCATCATTTCAAGCGTCGATTTATCTGCCCGAGAGTTGAATGTTCTGCCCTCGTGTAACGCTTGGACTTACGAATTGGTCGAGGTTGCGTATGATCTGACGCACACCGATCGAAGGGCAAGAATTCGTTGGTGTTTTTATTCTGCCTGAATCTCGCTCAAGCATCCGCGCTACGTATGGAAAAGTACATCGAGCTGTCCGCCGTGATCGCCAGTGCCATTTACGGAGTGTTGTTGGCGAGGCGACACAAAATGGACTTTGTTGGCGTTTTCAGTTTGGCATTCGTGGTCGCCTTCGGTGGCGGCACTCTGCGTGACCTCTTTCTGGATCGACATCCTTTGTTCTGGATTCGAGAGGATCATTACGCGCCCATCGTATTCGCAATCGCGCTAGGAACGTCTCTTGTTCGCCGCCTTCCCGAGTGGACAGAGAAATCG
>CAYQMZ010000525.1:4101-6004 GCA_964418725.1 uncultured Pirellulaceae bacterium | reverse complement strand
ACACTAGTCGATTTGTTTTGTTACGCATGCACTACCCTTAGGCACACCCCTAGAGTTGACGCTTTGCGTAGAAAACGTGTGACCATGCTTTCCGATTTTCAACATCTACTTCCCGTAAATCAGGATGGTCGCACAATCCGCAGATCTGCTTCGTTGGTCAACGATCGCCCGGTGGTGCTGTTCCATAAGCAAGGAACGTCACTGGCACCAACTGACACATTCGACTGGTGCACGCTGCTGACGCGATTAGGTTGCGGGCCCGTCGTTGAACTCGAATCAGAAGATTGGATCTGGGCACAACGTTCTCCAATTAATTTCAATTGCCATGCACTGGCTATTGGTTCAGTCATCGGAGTCACCCCGAACGATTGGCTAGAGGCAACACTGGATCAAAACCCAGTCGAGCTGATTCTCGATCAGTATTTCGATCTGGTCTCGGATGTTTCCTGCCGCGAGCAGTCGAACTTCCACGGCTTGGCAGAAGACGACGTATTCGTCTTCTGTAACTCGTACGACGCACATTTCATCCACTCAGGTTTCATCAAATACGTCGACGGACGATTGGTTGCCATTTCCAAATTTGGAGAAGGCCCGATCTTGATGACATCCATGGAGCTAATCCGGAAGTTCTACTCTGGGAAGTTCAATCAGGTCCGCTGGTACCGCTACAAAGGCGAGTAACAGCGTCCCTCTCTTTCCATCGACGATCGTCGCCTGAGATCCACGATCCGTAGCCCTGCTGACCGATCAATTCCGGCGCCCGGGTCAGACTACGTGTCCTCCACCAGACGAGTGGTTTCGTAGCAGACCCGCGAAAACGCGTAGCAGGAAGCCGCAATTGGTTGACCTCGGTTTTCAGTCATTGGTAGATTAAGGGATTACGCGCTCGCCCATGATCCCGCCTATATGGCTTTGGGCCATCGCCGAGACAGCCACTTCATTCGACGGTCATCATGCTTGCGAAACGAATCATTCCGTGTCTTGACGTCGACAAGGGCCGTGTCGTTAAAGGAACCAACTTCGTCAAGCTGCGTGACGCCGGCGACCCGGTTCAAGTTGCTTCACGGTACGAAAAGGAAGGTGCCGACGAGCTTGTCTTCCTTGACATCTGCGCCAGTCACGAAAACCGTGACATTATGCTAGACGTGGTTCGCCGAACGGCTGAGCAGGTGTTTATGCCGCTGACTGTTGGCGGCGGCGTTCGCACGATCGACGATGTGCGTGCGTTACTTAACGCAGGTTCAGATAAAGTATCGATCAATTCAGCGGCCTGCCAAAATCCAAAGTTTGTGGAGGAAGCCGCGAAACGGTTCGGAAGTCAGTGTATTGTAGTAAATATCGACCCCAAACGCGTTCAACAGGACGGAACGGAAGTTTGGGAAGTTCACATTAACGGAGGTCGCAAGCCGACAGGTTTGGAGGCTGTTTCCTGGGCGCGTCAGGTCGAAGACTTGGGGGCTGGGGAGATCGTGCTGACAAGTATGGATTGCGACGGCACTAAGGATGGATATGATCTGGAAATCACGGCCGCCGTTAGCGCAGCGGTTTCGATTCCTGTCGTGGCCAGCGGCGGGGCGGGGCACCCAGATCATTTGAGTGATGCGATTGAATTCGGGAAGGCAGATGCCGCACTTGCGGCAAGCATCTTCCACTTCGGTGAATTCACCATCGCGGAAACGAAGGCAGCCATGGCAGCTCGGGGCATTCCCGTGCGGCTGTGACCCTCGCGTCTCGGAAACGCAGGGGTGGAGATAACGGAGAAGAAGATGGCACACGGAAAGACCAAAGAAAAAGCAAATGGAGAGGCCAAAACGTCCGTTACCCCGGACGACTTGGCTGCTCGCTTCACCAAGAAACGTGAAGAGCGTGAAGTCGATAAGCTCTTTCGCGCGCTGGTAAAGCT
>CAYQMZ010000525.1:0-4091 GCA_964418725.1 uncultured Pirellulaceae bacterium | reverse complement strand
GCTAGAGGGTTCTGACTTGCATCTGAAAGTCGGAAACCCTCCTATGATTCGCTCACGTGGATCGCTGCAGGCCTTGAACCGCGGGCCAATCGAGTTGGAGGAAATGGTCAGCCTACTGTTTCCGATGCTCGATGAACGTAATCGCAAGATCTTCGATGACGAAGGCGGTGCTGACTTTGCCTACACCGTTGATGTGGACGGAGTCACCTGGCGATTTCGTGTCAACATGCTGCAGCAGCTTGGGAAGATTGGACTCGTCGCCCGTCGCGTCAACAACTGGATTCCCGACTTTGCTGGCCTGAACTTGCCTCCCATCATGGAGAGTCTCTGCAAGTATGACCAAGGCATGGTTTTGCTCGCCGGAGTAACCGGTTCTGGTAAGTCCACCACCATTGCGTCGATGCTGAACTGGATCAACGCAAACTATCGAAAACACATTCTTACGCTCGAAGACCCAATCGAATTCGTCTACACGGAAGACAAGTGCCTGATCAACCAACGTGAAGTTGGAATGGATGTGAAGGACTTCGAGATCGGTATGAAGCACGCCGTTCGTGAAGATCCCGACATCATTCTTGTCGGTGAGATGCGTGATGAAGAAACCTTCATGACGGCGATCCACGCGGCTGAAACGGGTCACTTGGTTTTTGGAACGATCCACGCATCGAGTGCACCGACCACCGTAGGTCGTATTCTTGACCTCTTCCCCGAAGAGATGCACAACGCGCTACGTAGTGCGATCGCCTTTAATATGAAGGGGATCGTAGCGCAAAAACTCTTGAAGTCGATCAAACCCGGCGTACCGCGTGTTCCGACCGTGGAAGTCATGACGTTTTCACCTGTAGTGCAAAAGCTGATCCTCGAAGGTCAGGACGAAAAACTGCCCGACGCGATTCGAATCGGCGCCGAATCGGGCATGCAAGATTTCACCATGAGTCTTAAGTGGCTGGTCGAGAACGAGTTTATTGACCGAGCAACCGCCTTTGCTGTCGCACCTAATGTTGAAGCTCTGAAGATGGCCTTGAAGGGCATCGAAGTCAAACAGCCTGGAATCCTTTAATGGCACGCGTTTACCTGAACGCTGTCAGTCTGCTGCTGTTGCTCTCATCATCCTCGATGGTGAGTGCTCAGGAAGACTGGCCAGCTTATCCCCTCGACGGTTTCAATATTCCACGTGGCCCCGGCAATTACTTGTCGTGGTGGAAAATGCTGCTGATCTGGCTGCTTTTCCTCGCATGGGTCAAAACGACCGATTGGGTCAACCGCGACGCGCAGATTCTGCAACTGAATCACCAGAAGTGGAACCCGATCAACTTCTTCCCGTTCTTTGCAGTCCTTCTGCTGATCACCTTGAACTTCGCGTTTCCAATCGGCTTCTCCGTATTGGTTGTTTCGTGGATCGTTCCGTTGATCATGTACATTTTGCACCGCAACTCGAATGTCGAGGATCACGAGAAGGTGCTCACGCCGGATCATTTCCGGCACATGTTCTCTTCGAAGACGGGCGTAAATACTGAAAAGAAAGCCGCCCACGAGAAAGGTGCCCCTGTCACCTTTACTCCAACCACTGGCGAATCGAACGCCAAGAACGAGTCGAACGCAATCCTTGCCCGTCAGAACGAAGGCTTTGTGGGTACAAAAGATCTAGTGGCCGACGCCATGGATCAACGAGCCACCAAAATCATGCTGGACACGGACGCTGAGCAAGTGACCGTTCGCTACCTGATTGACGGCGTGTGGCACGAATCAGAACCCCTCGATCGTGAAGTGGGTGACGGCACCGTGGCTGTTCTGAAGCAACTTGCGGACGGCGACACAGAACAACGCCGCAAGCGACAAACGGGCGAGTTTACCATTCAGTACAAGGACAAGAAAAACAAGTGCCGCGGAGTACTGGTTTCGCAGGGCACAAAGACCGGCGAGCGAACTGTACTTAGCCTTGTCCGCGACGGAATGGAATTCGACAGTCTGGAAGATGCCGGAATGCGGGAAGGCCTTCGGGACAAGCTGAAAAAGCTGCTGGAGAACCCAACTGGCATTATCCTGTTCAGTTCGATTCCTTCGGGCGGACTCTCTACAACAGTCGCCCTGGCCGGCAAGATGTCGGATCGCTACATGCGGGACTTTGTATCGTTCCAGGATGTGTCGTCGCCAGAGCCTGTTGCTGAAAACATTTCGATCGAAACTTTCGATCCCAAAAAAGAGCCGCCCAAAGAGTCACTTAGAACACTCTTCCGCAAGGAACCCGACTGCGTCATCGTGCACGACTTGGCTTCGAAGGAGATCCTCGAACTTGTCTGCGATCAGGCCGGTGAGGACAAGATGGTCATTACGACCATGCGAGCCAAAGAAGCCATCGAGGCTTTACTACGCGTGCTGCTGTTGAAGGTTCCGGCCAAGACTGTGGCGCCGCTTGTCCACTGCGTCGTCAACCAGCGTCTTGTACGAAAGCTGTGCGAGGAATGCAAAGAAGAGGTTGATCCCTCGCCTGCATTACTCAAGAAACTTGGCATTCCAGCAGGTCGAGTCGACAAGTTCTATCAGCCACCGACGTACGAAGAAAATGACAAACCCTGCACGGCCTGCGGTGGCATCGGGTACATGGGGCGGACGTCGATTTACGAAATCCTCGAAGTCAACGACGACATTCGTACCGCATTGATTAAGCAGCCCAAATTGGAACTTCTTCGCAAAGTTGTGAAGAAGAGCAAGCATCGTGGCCTGCAACAGGAAGGCTTACTGCTGGTAGTCCAGGGCGTGACTTCATTGAAAGAATTGCAGCGAGTCCTAAAGCAGTAGACTCAACCTGCGAGCCAACAAGAATATAGCGAAGCGAACAAAGCGAGCGAGAATATGCTAACCGGGATGTTGATCTTCGTTTGGGTGATTTGCATTGCCATGCTCTGGAACGAGGGCATGTGGAACAACTGCATCACGCTGGTCAATGTATTGCTGTCGGCCCTGATAGCCATGAACCAATACGAGCAATTGGCCGAGTTCCTAGATGGTAAATTCCCAAGTTACACGTTTGTGTTCGACTATTTGTCGATTTGGCTCGCCTTCTTCAGCGCGTACATCTTCATGCGGGGAATTACCGACGCTGTGTCGAAGCACCGCGTGAAGTTCATCATGCCGATCGAGCAAGCAGGACGCGTAATTAGCGTAGTCTTGATCGGATGGATCATGGTCTGCCTAACGCTGACTTCACTACATACGGCTCCGCTTGCCCGAACTGCCGTGCGAGGGGGATTTCAAGCGAAACCAATGTCGAATAACTTCTTGGGGATGGCACCTGACCGTATGTTCCTGGGATACATGCAACATCGGTCAAAGAACGCGTTGTCGAATAACCCAGTGACACCGTTCGACGAGCGTGGCGAATTCATATTCAAATACGGTGGCCGCCGCCAACTTTTCTCGGAGCAGCCTGCAGTTCGCGTGAGCAAAAAGTAGCCTGCCTCCGTACGAATCAGGTGGGGCAGTGGATTTGTAGGCGCCGGGGCAGCGTCAACTCACCAGCACGAGAGCGTACGATATGACTCAAGGCTTCCAAGAGAGTTCAGCGCGAGAGCGAACGCGTTTCAGTGACCGCGAAGAAATCGAGCAGATTGGCGAGTATCGCTCGTTCAATCCTGCCGCCGCGGTATCTTTCATCCTAGGACTTGCCTCCATCTTCGCCCTGGCAAGTTTTATGAGCTGGATCGTTCCGGCTTTGGGCGTCGCCACAGGTGCACTGGGCCTTTGGCTCGCAACGCGCCGTGAGAACATGGGAGGCAGAGGACTCGCGTGGGCCGGTATCTTCCTCTCCTTGTTTTTTGTCTCGATGGCCGCATCTCGGTTCATCATCGAACGCCGTGTGATCTACAGCGAAGCCCAAGTGATCGGCAAAGGTTGGCTCGAACTCGTTACAGCCGGCGAAGACGAGATTGCTCACCAAGCAATGATGCATCCCGCTCGCCGCCAAGCACGTGGCTTCTCCGTCGATGAATACTACGAGATGGACAAGGACGCGATGGAGGCAAAAGATGAAGTCTTCAGCTCCTCACCGGCACAAGACATTGTCGCACTGGGCCCGGAAGCCAAAATCAAGC
>CAYQMZ010000524.1:0-6011 GCA_964418725.1 uncultured Pirellulaceae bacterium | reverse complement strand
CGCCGAAGTGTAAGCAGTGACTGGGCCGAAGAAGGTTGTGGCAGCCAGTGACGTTGATGTTAGTAAGCTCAACGTTGTAAGTAGAAAGAAAGACCGGAATCGCATTAGGGCATCTCCTGGAAGAAGCGAATGTTCGCTTTCCCCAGCGAGCAACCCGAGGCGATCCCCGCCTCGACTTTCGGAACTTACATTGCGACTTCGAAGCGGTCAACGATTTGGAATCTGCCGACCGCTACCGAGATCGGTTTAACCGGTTACGACGAATGTCTCTTCTTGATCGACGACTACCCGGCGTCGACTGCCCACCGATTGGTTGAGGTGGAGAAAAAATTGACGGACTGTAGGGTGCCAATGCAGGTGCGCGACGCGGCGTGTTGGCTCGATAGGTTGGTGGCACTGTCGAAGGAGTCGGTGGCAACTCGATCACAGGGCTTGACGCTGGTTCGTAAGCTCCTTGGGTCGTGCTTGCTTGTGTATGAACCGGCAACGGAGCCTGAATGTTTGCGGCCTGTGGCTGAGTGATTGGCTGAAAATTGCCGACGGGCGGTGCGTGGACAATCGTTTGTGGCACTACCGTGGTTGCGGGCGTTGCTGCATTCGAAACTAAAGGTGCGCTTTCAATGTACGGCACGGCATGGTGCTGTGATGTATGGACGTGGTATTGCTGTGGCGATTGTACAGCGACAGGAGTGCCCGCCGTCGGTGTCCAAGAGCTAACGGTGGGCAACGATCCACTTAACGATGGCGTCGCCACGGAGTGGTACAAGACAGTCGGTTGTTGGATTACTGGCCCTGAACTGATCCGGTCTGTGCTGTTTGAGGCATGGCTCTTGAAGGCAGGCGGCGGACTTGTCTTCGGCTGGCCCTTGGCAATTCGTGCAAGATGCTCTCGGGCGAACTCAGTCAAGTTCGATTGATTCACAAATCGACCAGATCGCACGTTGACGACATTGTCACGTAGCGTCGACTGCGCATGAGGTTGGTGTGTGGCCTCGATTTGGTAGCCGTAAACTCCACTGCCGATAGCGAACAAGATTGTCGCCACTAAACCCCAAACTCGCATTACTGACTCCTGCCATCTCCAGACTGAAACGCCGCCGATCATACGCGTCAGATCAAATCGTGCGAAGTACCTGGATCGGCTTGAAGGCAGGGGTTGCGGGTTACCTACAATCCTCGCGGTCGAAACCAACGTAGCGAGGCAATTCGGTCAACTGGCCGGCGGAGTCTGGTAGTGCTTTTGGAGGGGCGGTTGCGGCGTGTCCGTTGCTAAAACCGGAGCGCTCATGGCCTTTCCACACAGACTGTCGTGCTTTCGCGTCATGAAAGGTGTCGATGATTCGTTTCTTCACCAAACGGACACATTGGCCGGTCCGTTCGAAATCGCAATCACCGCAAGATGCTGGATAACGAGCGGCGCCACGACGGGCCACTCAGCCGTGAGCTAGGCTTTCGGGTAAGAAACGGGACTGCAACTACATGCCAAAAACAGATCCAACACCTTCGAGAATCGGGTGCTACTCGATCCAGGGCGTCATCAGCGATGGCGAAATGGGTGTCGTGTACCGGGCGAGGCATGACGACTTTCCGGATGACATTGCGCTCAAGGCACTCAAGCGAAGTGCTGCTGTCAATGAAACGCAGGTCAAGCGATTCGTTCGCGAGGGAATGACCGGAACCACCTTGAGCCACGACAACGTCGTCCCCGTCGTCGATGTGGGTGAGACCGACGACTATCTGTTTCTCGCCATGCCGCACATTAAGGGATTCACGCTTGATGAAGTGCGTGCCCATATCTGGGAAGGAAGAAAGTCGTCTTCGGATCCACTTTTGGAAAAGGTCGCCGCACGACTCGCGAGCATCGACGGAGTAGTGAAGCTTGCGAAGGAAGTCTTGTCAGCTCTGGAGTACGTGCATCGTCAGGGCATCATTCACCGAGACATATCGCCCTCGAACATTTTGATCGACCATGACGGCAAGGCCTGGCTTGCGGACTTTGGTTTGGCGAAACTGAATGGAAGCGTGACAGAGAAGCTCAGTGGTGTTCGATCTTCTGTAGAGCCCATCAATGCCTTTTTAGGCACGCCGCGTTACGCGTCGCCAGAACAACGTTGCGGAGGCAGCGAAGAAGTTTGTGGAGTGATCACGGCTCGTTCGGACATTTTCAGTTTCGGCATCGTTCTGCACGAGTTCTTGTTGAATCAAATGCCTTTCAGCGGATACCTCAACTACCGCTATCGTCGCCCCTTCGATGTTCCAAAATGGTTGAGCAACATTCTGAAGCAAGCGACGCGCGCTGAAGCGGAGCAACGCTTCAGTTCAGCTCAGAAAATGGCTGATGCAATTCAGTTGGCCTACTCGAGCAATGCGGCTGAAGGGAAGGCACGGATTCCACGTCGTGACAAACGGTCTCCACTGCAAATTGCCCGTGGGATTCTGTCAACGACCACGGCGGTGGCTGTGATTGCCTTCCTTGTGTTTGGGGATGCAATTGACGGCCAACAGCTTCGCAACTGGGTTGATCGTCTTTCGGGAAAGCCTGCAGTGCTCGAGCCGGCAATTGAATTTAAGAACAACGAAACGTCTGCGATTTCATTTTCATACGATCCCGCCGCTGGAGTGCTGCAGTGATCGTCACTCTCTTCGGCACACGGGGTTCAATCCCGGTCTGCTCGCCCGAATTCACTGAATTTGGTGGTAATACCACGTGCATTGCACTTGAGTGCGATGACTGCAATCACCGGATTGTTGTCGACGCTGGGACGGGGATTCGAAACCTCGGAAAAACGATTGTTTCTAACGATCGTCATGGTGCCCTCTTCTTCTGTTTTACGCACTATCATTGGGATCACATCCAGGGCCTGCCGTTCTTCGCTCCGGCGTACAGTCAGCGTTGCCACTCCATATTCTTGGTGCCCGAGAACAGTGGTGGCAGAAATATGAGGGAGATACTCGCTGGGCAGATGCTCCCGGAGCACTTCCCGATTCCTTTCGAAAAGATGGGTGGCAATTTCTACTTCGCGCAGCCGCCTCGAAACCAGCACGAATTCATGCGGACGATGATTACGTTCGAAGAGCACGACCATCCTGGCGGTGCATACAGTTACCGCTTCGAACGGCGCGGGCACTCGATCGTGATTCGTACCGACATTGAATACAAGGACGGCATTCAAGAAGAAGATGTCGAGTTCTGTCGAAACGCAGACATCTTGATTCATGACGCGCAGTACACGGATGAGCAACTGGAAGATCGTCGTGGGTGGGGGCATTCGAGCTATGGGCAAGCCATCGAGTTGGCGGAACGAGCTGGAGTGCAGCAACTGATCATGACCCACCATGATCCAGAACACGACGACGCGTTTCTTCGGCACCAAGAAGAACTTTGTCAGGAACGGTTTGCGAACTGCGTGCTTGCGCGTGAAGGCATGCGAGCGTCTTGCTGCAGCGGGATCGAAATTGACGTGCCTCAAGGCGAAACTGTTTGCACTGGATAAGTGCCGCTGGGATCTGGGACTCTATCCCTTCCTGCGTCTGAACTACTGCTCGCTTCTCGCGTTGCTACTGTGATAGACTCTCGGCTGCGGTTTGTCGTTTTTTAGCCGATTGTGACGAGAGTCTTCGATGCGCCTCTTTATTACTACTGCCTGCGTTCTCTTGGCGTTGGCGATGCAAATCTACGCAGCTAGTAAACCCAACGTCATCCTCATCTATACGGATGACCAAGGCTATGGCGATGCCAGTTGTCTGAATCCTGATTCGAAATTTCAGACGCCCAGTCTTGATCGACTAGCAAAGGAAGGCATCAGTTTTACCGATGCGCACTGCAGCGATACCGTGTGCACGCCCTCTCGATATGGCCTTTTGACAGGGCGTTACAGCTGGCGGACAAAGTTGAAAAAGGGAGTGTTTGGCGCCGAGGCTACGTGCCTAATCACAGACGACCGGATGACTGTTGCGTCTCTTTTGAAGGAGCGTGGTTACAAGACGGCGATGGTGGGCAAGTGGCACCTGGGAATGGACTTTCCTGGGGAAGTCGGTTCGCGTGATTGGACCAAACCGGTCCGAGACATGCCGCTCGACAAAGGGTTTGACTATTACTACGGCATTCCGGCATCCATGAATTACGGGGTGCTCGCGTGGTTCGAAGGCCGATACGCGGCTGTGCCCCCGATTTTGTATACGGCGAAAAAGCCAAATAGGCTGGCGATCAGCGATTACCGCATGAAGCCGCCGTATCAACAGTCCGCTGCAGAAACGAAGCGAGTCCTCGGTAAAGCTGGTCTGGAGACAGCCGCCGACTTCGTGGATTCGGAATGTCTTACCCGATTCACTGACAAAGCTATCGGCTGGATTGAGCAACATGTATCGTCGGCTGAAGCACAACCATTCTTTCTGTATCTTCCGTATACGTCTCCGCACAAGCCTGTCATTCCACTGCCACAGTTTCGCGGTCAAGGATCTGCGGGGGCTTATGGGGAATTCATGATCGAAACGGATCATCACGTCGGTCGCATCCTTGATTGTCTTACTCGGCTGAGGGTCGATCGAGATACGCTGATTTTGCTAACCAGCGACAACGGCCCTGAGACTACCTGGAAGCAACGACGCAAGAAGTATGGCCATGGCAGCAACCACATTTACCGGGAAGGAAAGCGATCCATCTACGAAGGTGGGCATCGGGTACCGTTCTTCGCGAGGTGGCCTGCTGGAATTGCCAAACCCGGGCGAACGTGTGATCGTCCAATCTGTCAAACCGACGTGTTGGCGACGCTCGCGGAACTGACGGGAGGTGAGCTGTCGGATTCAGTGGGTGAAGACAGCGTCAGTTTTCTGGATGTGTTGATGGACGAAACGGGCAAGAACAGCAGCGCAAATGCAGGCCGAAGTATCGTGCACCACGGCGTTAACGGTCGGCTGGCGATTCGGAGTGGAAAGTGGAAACTGGTGATGCCTTGGCGGAAACTGTCCGCTGAGTTGTATGACTTGGAGACCGATCCGAGCGAGAGCAAGGACTTGATTTCACAGTACCCCGCGATTCGAGCCAAGTTGACAGATGAAATCACACGGATCGTTTGTAGCGGTCGCACAATCGCTGGGATATCGCAGCCAAACGACACGGACTACTGGTCCGATTTGGCGTGGCTCTCGCAAGAGGAATATGAAACGACGGTCGCTGAGTTGACGCGGGCCAAGTAGGGTTCCGCTCCGGGAGTTCCGATGGGCAATGTGACACAACTGAGTTTTGTCGTCGTCGCCCTGACATTGGCCGTGCTGTACGGTCAAATTTCCGTTTGGGCCGGAACATCTAGTCAAAGGGCCAGTTTGCGATGCAGTGTGTTGGTTGCAGCCTTGCTGCCGTTCTTGCCGCTGCGGGCGTTCGATCCATACGTATTCTATTCTGTCCAGTGTGGTGTCGTTGTTGCCGGGTGCAGGATCTGGAAGCACAGACTTAGCGGCGACGGTGTTCGTTCGGCGAGATTTCGTTTTTCATTGAGTAGCCTCTTAGTGGCCAGCGTATTTGCGTCGGCATGCCTTGCGGTATCGGCGCGGGTCGAACTGCCATCGGTTTCGGTTTGGGTGAACCTAATTCTGAGTGCGAGTGCATTCGGCATCGCGACACTGCTGGGAACGGCTGGCCTAAAGAATCCCTGGCAACTGAGGGTGTTGGCTGCAGCTGCCGCCGTGGTGTTGGCGCTCGCGTTGCCACTTGCCTATACCGATTCGCTTTTGATTCATTTTCCTCACTACGAGTACGCTTCAACCTATGCGGCGGCACTAGGCTACCCCTCTCCAATTCTATGGAGACTGTTCGATTTGTGGCTGTTGCTATTTGCGGTCGCTGCAATTCACTTCTTGTTTTTCTCGGCTGTTGCAACTCGACATGCGAGCTCGAAATGGGCACGTTGGTTGTCCCGTGTACTTCTTGGGTTGATCGGATTGCTGGTATGCGGGCCGGGCTTCGGGATTTACTGGCGTGTTCCATCATTTCCAGCCGAGCCTCAACAAAGAGC
>CAYQMZ010000523.1:0-6017 GCA_964418725.1 uncultured Pirellulaceae bacterium | reverse complement strand
CACGTTGCGAGCGTTGCTTGCAGTGGTGACCGCGATAGCGATTTGCACAGTTGCCCTCGTAAATGCATCGATCTATTGGGCCGCAATCTTTCTTTCCGTGGCAATACTGACAGTCGGCATCGGCGGACTCGCTTTCGCAGTTCGGCGGGATGCAAGCCGCGCTCGTTGGGGTGGCTTCTTTTGCTTCGGTGCTTGTTATCTGTTGTTGGTCTACGCACCGGGAATGGAAGCGATCGGAAACCGATTGGCTACAACCAAAGTGTTGGGGCTACTCGAATTCAGCGTTCGGCGGACGCCTGACGAAACCAAGAATGTGTTTCGCGCCTCGCCGAAAGCGACAGCGACGAATCCACTCGAGGAAGCTGTCTTTCAAGTAACGTCGGAAGAGTATCCGCCGCAGTGGGGGCACTTCCAAGAAATTGGACACTCCATTTTCGCTGTGATGCTTGCGATTCCACGACCATTGCGATCCAGACCAACTGCGCGATTTTTATCGCAACAATGACGACTCCGCGTCGTGACGCCATCCCAACTGATCGCCGCCAAACGAGACGGACGGGAGCTCTCGGTTCAGGAGATCGAGTGGCTTATCCAGCGTTATGTCGCGGGAGACGTGCCGGACTATCAAATGTCCGCGTTTGCGATGGCGGTTTACTTTCAAGGTATGTCGGCCGAAGAAACCGTGGCGCTTACGAAGGCGTTGTTGCACAGCGGAACGACCATGCAGTGGTCTACCGATATACGGCGGGTCGACAAACATTCGACTGGCGGAGTGGGCGACAAGGTTTCCTTGGTCTTGGCTCCGTTGTTGGCATGCTTTGATTTACAAGTTCCCATGGTTTCCGGTCGAGGACTGGGGGCGACAGGCGGAACGCTCGACAAGCTTGAGTCGATACCGGGTTTCCGAACAAACCTGACGACGCGTGAGTTGCAATCGATCGTTGAGGATGTTGGCTGCGTGATTTCAGGGGCCTCGGATGAACTGGCTCCTGCAGATCGGACGCTGTATGCACTGCGAGATGTCACGGCGACAGTTGCGTCTCAGCCCCTGATCGTTTCTAGCATTCTCAGCAAGAAACTGGCTGAGAATCTGACTTCGCTTGTGCTGGATGTGAAAGTTGGAAGTGGCGCTTTCATGAAAACTACCCAGGCTGCACGCAGCCTGGCGAGGTCTCTGGTGGATGTCGGAACGCTCTGTGGCATGAAGACCAAAGCGCTCGTCACCAACATGCACCAGCCGCTCGGCCGCGCGGTTGGTAATGCGTTGGAAGTTCAGGAGGCAATGGACACGCTACGCCAGCGAGGTGAGTCTGGCGATGATTTGGTTCAGCTGAGCGTCCGTTTAGGAGCCGAATTGCTGCAGGCAGAGGGGCTCGTGGCAACGGAAGAACAGGCTCAACAACTGCTATTGGATAAACTAAACAGCGGCGAAGGGTTCGAAAAGTTTCAGGCTATGGTTGCCGCTCAAGGCGGCTCACTAGCCGGCTTTCACGGTACCGCACTGAAACCGATCAGTGTTGTTGCCGAGCAATCGGGGTACGTGCACGCGATTGACGGCGCTGCGATCGGCGATTTCGTAATACAGCTGGGTGGCGGTCGTCAGGTAGTCACAGACCAGATTGATTTTGCAGTTGGATTGGAGCTGCCGATTAAGGTGGGGATGCAAGTAAGAGCGGGGGACGAGCTCGCTCGAGTGTACGCCCGAGGCGACTTCGATCCAGCGGCGATTCGTCAGGCTATTGATATTGCGGAACAATCGACCGAGACGCTGCCCTTGGTGCTTGAACGAGTGGAGTAAAAAATGGAAGCCGAAGCCAAGCAAGCACTTATTGAAGCGGCACTGCACGCACGAACGTCAGCCTACGCTCCCTACTCGAAGTTTTTGGTGGGAGCGGCGCTGCTGACAGAAACAGGGGAGATCATCACAGGTTGCAACGTGGAGAATGCTTCCTACGGACTTTGTTTCTGCGCAGAGCGAACGGCAATTGTGAAGGCGGTCAGTGAGGGCTACCGGCAGTACAGAGCGATCGCCGTTGCGACGGAAGGCGGCGGAACTCCGTGCGGCGCATGTCGTCAGTTCATTGCCGAATTCTGTGATGAAGTAACGCCGATTGTCGTGGTGGATTCAGTGACCGGCAATACCACTGACTATACGCTTGAGCAACTGCTTCCCAATGCTTTTCGCTTTGAGTGAGTGTTCGTTCATACCAAATTTGTTTGGACTTCATGGCTAAACGGTTGAAGCCGACGCTAGGAACAAATGACGACAGGCCATGGGCTGATGCGAGCAAGTTGATTCGCTTCGTCCCTGGTCGGCACGAAGACGGCCCCTTTATCTTTCGGCAGATCCGACAGGTCTAAGTCACCAATGACTCGCCATTCTTGCTCGATCGTCCAGTCGATGGCGTTCGCCTGGTCGCCGATCTTTTGATACAGCGGTCGTTCCGAATCGCTCAACTCTTTCCACTTTTGCTCATCGCCGTAGATGACCTCGTGAGCCCCCTGTTTGACCAGCCATTCACGCTCGATCGCAATGCCGTAGGGTTCGAAATCCCAGCGACCACGGTGTGCGCGAAACGTCCGCATTTCCACAAGTTGGTCGATAGTAGCTGCCGTGAAGCTGACGACGGCAGTCGCGTCACGAATCGACTCGTGCGAAGCCAGCAGTGTTTGCATTCGTACGATGCGTGACAGGGCGGCCAGGCTGGAGCGATCTTTCGCGGGCTGTCCCAGAATCAACTCGTCAAGAAATGCGGAGACCTGTTGATCTGGCCATGCGCCGGCCGCTCGACGTGTGCAATGAATGAAGTGGCCACCGGGATTCGGCAGCTGGTCCAAAATCGGGCTTTTGCTGGACATAGTCCAGTCCATCGGACACGCCAGAGTGCTTTCGTCACCCATAGGAAGCCATCCAACCGCCCCACGGCTCATGAGCTCACTTGCCAGGTCTTGCGGTACCAGGCCTTCATGGCCAAGTGCCAAATACGTTCGCGACATCGAACCCGTTTGAGGCGCGGAATCCAAACGTTCATGCAAAAGACAGCTAAGGTTCCCTTTTGCGCGAGCGTGTAGCACCAGCAACTGGTCACTTGCGAGGACTTCGACTTGGTCGCGAGTTGGCTGACCTGGTGCCGTGCCGATAGGATTCGAAACGAAGCACTGATTTGTGACCGCCGTTGCTTCGACCGTCGGTCCAGCTTTGACTTCTTTCGGACACGCTTCCGGGCATTCTGCCAGACGCTGCGAGTGATCTAAGCATACCTGAAGCCAACGAGCCAGCGATTGACTGGGCTTCGCCGCCGTTACCTTCAGCAATGGAACGCCAAAGAGCTGGCAAGCTCGTGCGACATAGCGGTGCATCGCGGTTCCCTCGGACGAAACCACTTGTTGCCGGTTTGGATCAAGCTGCGAAATCGCGCACCGCAAAACTCGAAAGATCGGATCCAATCGATCGACCTGTCGGCCAAGGCGGGAACTGACGATGGCAGTAGACCGCAAGTTGTGGTCGGTTTGGTTGGGAATCCAAACCAAACTGTTGGGCAAGCATTCTTTGCCTGGCCAGCCGAGTGAAATTAGGCCCGACGATTGCAACTGACAGATCGCCTCGAGAGACTTCCTGTCGAGGTTAATACCCAGTTCAGCGAGTTGCTGGTCGATTGAGTCCATTCACCATGCAGGTTAGATCAATTCCCGCACTCGCTTCTCGATACCTTGCAAAACCATCAGGTCGCTGGGGTGCGGCGACTCGAATGCCGGACGCAGCGGAATGGGAACATCGTCCATTCGGTAAACAGTTCCAGGGACGTTGATGCCGTAGGTGGCCACGTTGAAAGCAACGGCGGCGTGCCGCGTGGTTGGCGTTTCCTTGGGATCTAGTGCAATGTATGGAATGGACTTGAGGTGTTCTCTTGCGGGCTGGCTGAAGTTGGCCATTGGATCGCTGGCGATAATCATGGCCGCATCGGCTTCTTTTCGTGCCAAGACATCGGAAGCCGTGTATTCGCCGGGATTAAAGCGAGGGTAGCCGCGCGCCAGATTGACGCCGAATGGATAACCGGTTCGCCACGAGACGACGTTGTCGGCCCCAGTAACGTTTCCGTGTCCTCGATTGGGTTTACAGACGAAGCGAGTGTGAGCGTTCATGTCGCGCGTCAACGCAAGCAAAGCCTCGCTGTTGGCGTGTTTTCCTCGCGTCATCGTCAGACCCATCCCGAAGAAAATCACGCCAAACTTTGAAGCCTTCATGCGGTCCATCAGATCTTGCCAGACCGACAATTCAATTCCGGTTTCACGTTTCGTCAGGTCCGGGTCGACTTCGATACCCCTTGCCAGTGCACGCAGCGTCCAAAGTGCCTCGAAGTCTTTCCGAGGTTTGATTTGCAAGAAGATGTCAGCCGCTCGCGCGCTCTTCGTTTTCCGAACATCAACAATGACGCAGGTGCGATCTTTGCGACCGTTAGGAAGGAACATGCCTTTGGGCATCAGCGAGTACTTTGAGAAGTGACGTGGGTGACTCTCTGCTGGGTTCGAGCCCCAGAACATAATCATGTCGCCACGATTTCGAACTTCCCCCAGCGAGGCAGTTACTTCGCCGACGCCTTGAAAAGCCATGCCGGATGGGCCATGACAAACACTGGTCGTGGTATCAACCAAACCGCCGACCCAATCTGATATCCCAACAGCGACGCGTTGTGACTCAACGGTTGTATCGCTCAGGCCGTACGTGATCGGGTATTTTGCTTTGACCAAAATCTGGGCCGCGCGTTCGACGCCTTCTGCAACCGAGGCAGGCTTGCCGTCGATCAGGCAGCTAGGTCGATCCTCGATGTCGTGGTTCAGGAACCATGCCTTTCCCAACACGCACGCACGTTCGGCTTTAACGATGGAGTGGCCCTTCACCGACAAGTTGATGTCATCACAAACGCAGCCGCAGAACGTGCAGGTCGCGTCCTCAACAATCTTGAGTTCCGAGTCGGCATCTGAATCTTGTTTTGCTGAAATCATCGTCGGTTGATCGTTTGCGTCTGTTGGATCACGGGCACAAGTCGAAGAATTGAACCCCTAGGAGTCGATACAGTGAGATATCGGACAATCCGTCGGCACAGGTTCATCGAGTCCGGCACCATTTTATCGACCAAACCGGCTTTCATCGATAAGTTACGCCCAATTTTAACCGGGCAGAATCACTCTGATTTCGCCGCCATCAATGGATTCGAAGCGATTTGGCTACTGCAAACGGAACGTCGGGACGCGTGGGACATACTTGCGTAGTCGATCCATGAACTTTGGCGCCTTCTTCGGAGCGGGGCTCTGCGTGCCCGTACGCGGACGTGAAGCAACCTGGATGGGTTTCACATAACGCAACAGAAACCTTGGCCAGTACCCAGTCAGCGTATCGTAAATCGGGACAAGGTCGGCAATCGGCTGGTCCGGATCTTCCAAGACCTGATACTCCTTGAACAGAATTCGGAGCAGTTCTTTTTGTTCTTTCACCGAAAATGAAACGTCGTCGAATCGCACTTCGTCGATCCAGACTTCACCGCGATGGATCATTTCGAATTTAAGTTTCAGTGCTTCGGCATGGTGAGGGAGATCTAAGAACGAAACATTGACGCGTTGAAATTCTGCACTCAATGGAGTCTCAATCGTTTGCGTCGCCGCGTATGCACCGCTCTTGGACTGCAGGCCAACACGAAGTAATGCGCCGTTGACCGGTTTCGACGATCTGATTTGGAACGATATCGTAGCACGCCCTGTATCAGGGGCTTCGAACCAGCGGCTGGTCGTCGAGACGGGAGTCGATTCGGCACGCATGTACAGCGAGCTACTTCCCTCCGCGGGTTGATTCGGATCTAGGGCTACGTTGCCATCGCCTTGGATTTGTGCAAGCCAAGCCGAATCTCCCTCGCTACTGAGTGGCAATTCGAATCCAGGGTCGACAATTCTGGACGACGGTGGTGGCGGTCGCTCTAAGGACGCGCGACGCAGGTTGGCGTCACGCAATTGCACGCGTAGCC
>CAYQMZ010000522.1:5674-6027 GCA_964418725.1 uncultured Pirellulaceae bacterium | reverse complement strand
CGAAGAGCAGTCCAATCACGCACCTTTGGCCGTTCGCTCCCTCTTCGGTGGCTTCCTAATGGGCCTCGCCAACTTGGTCCCAGGCATCAGCGGCGGCACTATGTTGCTGGCGGCGGGCATCTATCCGCAGTTCGTTGACGCCGTGGCCGATGTCACTCGCTTGCGATTTCGCATTCGCTCGTTACTCACTTTGGGCTGCGTCGTATTGGCCGCTGGCTTATCCATCTTGCTGCTTGCCGGCGTGGTGAAAGGTTTGGTCATCTCGCAACGCTGGGTTATGTACAGCCTCTTCATAGGACTGACGTTGGGCGGAGTTCCCATCGTATGGCGATTGGCTCGACCGGCCTCGCGTG
>CAYQMZ010000522.1:0-5664 GCA_964418725.1 uncultured Pirellulaceae bacterium | reverse complement strand
GGGCCAGGTGACGCTCGCGCATGATCTGGATGGCCGGCCTCGCGTGGTTTGTGCATCGCGGCCGTTTGCTCGTTCCTATTGCTCGTCGGCCTCGCTGTCCTACAGGCATACGACATCGTTGGCACACCCAGCGACAACGTTGCCATGCTCTTCGTCGCCGGGCTGGCGGGTGCCAGCGCAATGATCTTGCCGGGACTATCAGGCAGCTACCTTTTGATGTTGCTTGGGCAATACCTTCCCATCTTGAATGCGATTGAAAAGTTCAAAGACGCGTTGAAGGCGAGAGATATCGAAGCCGCAATGGAACCGGCACTTAGTGTCATGGTTCCTGTCGGATTGGGAGTTGTCGTCGGTGTTGTCTTGGTAGGCAACCTGTTGAAATGGTTGATGCTGAAGCACCGTAAAGTCACGTTGGGCGTTTTGCTAGGGCTGCTGATCGGCTCGACCGTCGGTCTTTTCCCGTTTCAGGTTGGCGTGAAGCCAGCGATCGGCGACACAGTCAAAGCCGTCGTCGTTACCGAAGAGAACCTCGCCGAAATTGACGAGGAAGATTATCCGGTGGAGTACTTCAAGCCAAACGGTACTCAGATCGCCGCATCACTGGGGCTCATCGCACTTGGGTTCGGCATCACCATGGGCATTGCGAAAATTGGCGGCGACGAGGAAGTCTAGCGCCGCACGTTCGAAGCGAGAGCAACCGCGAACGATGTCCAGATATTCGCCTGATCGTTGGCTCAGCACTCAGTTGTGTGGCTCAGTCAGCTTGCCGCAACCGCTCTCGAATTCCTTTCAAGCGTTCTTGTAGTTTCGATTCGAAACCGCGATCCACCGGACGATAGTACTCCCGATCGATGCCTAGGTACTCTTGGGAAGCAATTCCGTCGGCACTGTTGTGCGAGTATTCATAGCCTTCACCGTTCCCCAATTCGCTTGCTCCAGAATAGTGCCCATCGCGCAAGTGCTTCGGCACCGGCACGATCCGGCCCTCGCGAATGTCGTGTCGAGCTTCTCCGATCGCAACCGTGGCTGCGTTTGATTTGGGCGCGCAAGCTAGGTAAGTGACGGCCTGTGACAGAGTTAGCTGGGCTTCCGGCAGCCCGACGAATTCACACGCCTGCATGGCTGAAACGGCCAAGTTCAGGGCACTGGGATCAGCATTCCCGATGTCTTCGCTGGCGAGAATGACCAAGCGACGGCACAAGAACCGAATGTCCTCGCCCGCCTCCAGCATTCTCGCTAACCAATACAACGATGCATCGGGGTCACTGCCACGAATACTCTTGATCATGGCGCTGATCGTATCGTAGTGATTGTCGCCGTCGCGGTCGTAGTCCATCAACTTCTGTTGCATCGACGAGGCAACAAGCTCAGGTGTGAGCTGGATAGGCGAGCGATCGCTTTCGGAAAGCACCGCCACCTCCAACGCATTCATCGCCCGCCTCGCATCCCCGTCACAGCGTTCCGCGATCAATTGCAAAGCCCCGTCATCGACTTCGATTTCAAAACCACCTAGCCCACGATCCGCTTCGATTGCTCGCCGAAGCAAACCAACAATGTCCGATTCACGGAGTGACTTGAATTCGAAAACTTGACTTCGACTGACGAGCGCACGGTTCACTGCGAAGAATGGATTAGACGTCGTTGCGCCGACAAGTGTGATGGTGCCATCTTCAACATCGTGCAGCAGCGCGTCCTGTTGCGACTTGTTGAAGCGGTGGATCTCGTCGATAAACAGCAACGTGCGTTCGCCGGCCGCAGCCAAATCATCTTGCGCCTTGGAAAGAACTTCACGCAAGTCCTTCACACCGCTGGTAACGGCGCTCAACTGAGCAAAACGAGACTTCGTTTCCCCCGCCAACAAACGAGCTAACGTGGTCTTCCCGGTACCGGGTGGACCATAGAACAGCACTGAACCAAGTCGATCCGCTGCAATCAATCGCCGCAGCAAACATCCCTCGCCCAAGATGTGTTGCTGGCCACCAAACTCATCAAGCGTGCGTGGCCGCATACGAGCAGCCAGTGGCTTGGCGTTATCCTTATTCTGCGTTTCAAGTTGATCGAACAGTGACATGGCAAGTCTTCCGTGGAGTTCCGATTCGACCGCCATTAGATCAGACGAAGATCGAAAACGACATCCACCAACGGTCGCCAGACAGCAACACTCAGACTCGGCGTCGGTTCATTCAGACGCGTTCCAAGGCAAAATGAGGCTCCTCGGGCAATTCGATTCGTATCTCGTCGCCGACACGAACGATCCCACCATAGAGCACCACGCTCATGATCCCAGCCTTGCGGATCAGTGCTCCATTGGAGTCCTTATCCAGCAGACCGTTCATCAACCCCTCCTGGTAGCGGTCAAGTTGTGCGCACGGGTTTCTGAGTCCCGTTATACGAACAGCCGCCGTATCGCCCAGCCATAGAATCGTGTCACGAGGAAGCGACAGTAACTCGATGCCCTCGGTGGTAACGTTCTCGCCAATGTCGCCTGGTCCGACCTGGAATCCCTTCTCAGCCAGCTCAGTGAATACTTCCGAGTGCAGCAGATGTACCTGTCTCAGATTTGGCTGCGTCGGATCGTATCGAACTCGCGAGCGATGTTTTACAGTCTCGCCCGCGTGTGCATCGCCCTCAACGCCAACGCCTTCAATCAGGGTGACTTCGTCACGCGATTCTTTGCTGAATGAATGCGAACTGCTCAAGTGCAGACCAGATACCGTCGCGGACATTGCTGAATCAGCCAAGCTTCTTAAGTTTGGTAACGCGGCCCGTCGCCACCCATTCAGCAACGAAGATATCGCCGTCCGCTCCGAAGCAGGCATCGTGAGGATGGACAAATTTGCCGTCCAGCCACTTCTTCTCGTCGCCACGCACGTTCTTCACCTGCTTGGTGACGCGTTCAACATCTTCACCCAACTGCACCACAGGCTTGTACTCTTCATCCAACAGCGTGACACGGGCATGCAACTCGGGAACCAGCATCAGTTTTCCCTGCGTATCAAGGTTGGCTGGCAACCCGAACCCAGTAACCGTCTGCAAGTACTTTCCGTCCATATCAAACACCTGCAACGTGTGGTGGGCACGATCGCAAATGACAATCTTGGGCTCAGCACCTCGCCGATCGATCCAAATGCCGTGCGGCGTATTAAATGTCCCCTCACCGTCCCCTGGACCGCCAAACTTTGAAACCCAATTGGCATCTTTGTCATAACGATGAATGTGAAATGACCCGTAGCCATCAGCCAGCAAAAAACCGCCGTCATCGAGGAACGCAAAGTTGGTCGGCATAAAGCGATTTCGGCCCCACTTCTTCTCCTTTTTGAAGTCTTCGCCTTCCGCGTAAATTCCACTGGCCATCGGAGCATTCTTCCACCACAGAATGTCGCCGTTGAGCGTCAGCTTGGCGAAAGCCTTGATTTCTTGGTAGCCGCACACGTAGAGAAATTCCTCACCGTCTTCCGAGCGGACTTCGAGCCCGTGGCCACCGCCCTGAAACTGGCTTCCAAACGCGCGAATGAATTTGCCTTCGTAATCGAACACAAAGATCGACGGATGATCTTTTTGGTCGTGTCGCCCTTCGTGGATGACATACACGTTTTTGTTCTTGTCGACGGCGACGTTGTGCGTCGTCTGCCAATTGAATTTCGAGGGCAACTCACCCCACATGTGCTGCACTTCGTATTTGTGATCGCCTTCTCCAATGATTAGATCGGAATTCGTCTTCGCCAAACTGTGTACCGCTGGTGCAGCCAGTGCAGCCACAGTCCCGGCAGCAGCGTGCTTGATGAAATTGCGTCGAGAAGAAACGGATTTTTGATCGGAAGCAGCCACCTTGGAACCTCTGCGACAGGAATGCGATTGATTTTGACAGCAGGAGTGATAAGCCCAGACTCCTACGCACCATCTTTTAGTCGATCCGCGCGCGACATGAAAGTGTCGAACCGAATTCTTATGCATGCGCACTACGCAACAGGCCTCGCTGCTATCCAACAACCAACTGCGGTTGGCTTGCTGACAGAAACGAGGCCTATTTAATTATCCGGATTGTCGATCTCTACGGTCACCCTGATCGAATCTGGGATCTGTGGCATCCGCCGAAGAGCCGCCTAGTTTGCCCTAAGGACAGCCAGCCAATCCTCTTGTGGATCAGCCGGAGGAGTGCCCAAGGCAACTTCAGCACCACCAGCAACCGATTTCACACTGCCCTGCTCAAGAGAGCCACCCGTGCGAGGATTGAACCAATGCACCGAGTACTTCCCCTTCGCATCAGTTAGATTCAGTTTTGATTTCCCACCGTTGGGCAGGTAGACCAAGTACGTGTCATCTTTCTTGGCAAAGCAGTACTTCGAAATACCGTGACTCGGGTTACCGACCAGCTGGTCCATGCACTTCATCTCCCAAAACGGAATCTTGTTTTGGTGAAAGAACTGAATTGCAATGCGGCAGTAATCCCAACTTTGATCACGACTTCGCCAGTCTTCGCAGACGATGTCGTTTTCAGCAAATTGATAGCCAAAGTAATACTCACAGCCAGCACCACCGCCCATCAACTGCCCCCAGAGGGTCTGCTTGCGAACTTCGTGCTGGGTGTAGACCATTTTGCCGGTCTGGTCATGCCCGTCGAATCCCCGGTAGCCCAAGTCAGGACACTGAGCGTGAGCTGCAGAACCAGATTCGTCGAACGCCACGACCCATGGTTTCTTCGCTGCAGTCGAAGCCTCAACCCACTTCACGGTCTGTGCGTGTGTCGTTTTCAAGCTGCTATTCTGCAACGAAAGACCGGTCAGTTTTGACTTGTCTCCCAGCAGTGGACGATAGACCTTGTCCTGCTGCCCAGGGTATGTGTGCAGGACGATGTTGTGGTCGTAGCTGTCGAGCGCTGCGATGTAGTTGATCATCGCCTGCTGCTGCGCCGTCGACTGCGTGTTCTCTTCGCCCAAGTTCCAATTGAGTGCCAAGTTGTGGCCGAATCGAGCGATCAACTCGCGACAGTAGAGCTTTCGTTGCAGGCCAAGGTTACCTCCATCAAGGGACTCTGGAACGAAGTCAGAATCACCTTTACCTCGGTTGTGATCATCGTTTTCTGTCTCCTGCATTTTGAAGTGCAGGTACATTCCCTTCTTCGTCCCGTGCTCGAAAACCGTCGCCCATTGATCAAGCTTGCTACAGTCGTAGTGCAGTTTGTCATCGCGATGAATGAAAGGCCAAACGTTGTCGCCGTCACCACCTGCGTTGTACGTCAAGAACGAGAATGCATTACAACCTTTGCAGGACAGGTAATTGATGGCTCCGATGAGCCCCTTTCCTTTGCCGTCTTTCCAGGTTGGATCACCGGCCTTCCAATCCTTCAAGTGAGGCGACCATGACTTGAGCGGAGCCTTCTTGGCCTTGCCTGCGATGGTATTGTCAAAGTCCGCGAAGGCCAGCAACGTTTCCGGGGCGTCTGCGCCAACCTTCAGGAAGTACTGCCCGCTATCCGCGAACCTCAGATAGCGACTGCCTACGTATTGCAGGCGACCATGAGCTCGCAAATCGGGAGCCACTTTGTCGCTCCCGACGATCTTGAATGTGCCGTTCTTTCCGTCAAAGGCGGCAAGCGGCTTAGCAACTGCGTCTAAGTTCAGTGCAGCATTTTTGCCCTGCTGGAACGTTACCGTGTAGTTCCAA
>CAYQMZ010000521.1:1059-6053 GCA_964418725.1 uncultured Pirellulaceae bacterium | reverse complement strand
TTTTCCCGAGCGACTGCTGGCGTAGATATCCGACGGGATGGTGGCCTTTGCCTTTGGGTAAGCGTCTTGATGCCGCTTAGCTGGTGTGAATGGGCCGTGGACGGCGCCGTAGCACAACCATAGGTACCAAGGGCGATCGGTCTCTCGATGTTGACCACGAACGAAGTCGATAGCGCGCTCGGTGTACCAGTCCGTCGTATACCCGCATACCGTTTGTTCCTTGCCGTCGATGTCTACGATTTGGTCGTCGTAATAGTTGCCTGCGTTTGCTGGTCGGGCTGGTCGATTCCATGCGATCTGGTGATCCCAGTCTCGTCCGAAACCTGAGTCTATTCCGGAGTGCCACTTCCCAATGTGCGCGGTGGTGTAGCCGTGCTTGCGGAAGACTCGCGGCCAGAACGGACATTTTTGTGGATCGTATGTACTGCCCGGGTAGGTTCCTTGCATTCGCATCGACTCAACACCGAATTGGTGATGCCCCGTTAGCATCGTGGCTCGGGATGGCATGCACCAAGTTCCGATGTACGCATGCGTGAATCGGACCCCGCGTCGCGCCAGGGCGTCGATATTGGGAGTTTGTACCCAGTCGTAGGACTCCGGGTAACAACTGATGGTTCGATGCGACTGGTCGTCTGTGAAGATGAACAGGATGTTGGGGCGTTCGGCCGCGTTGCAGAGCCCGCTTGAAGTAAACACAAAGAGCAGCATCGCGGGACGAATGAGCCGGTAGATCACAGCATGACCTCCACATGAGAGACATCGAACTTCGCAACGAGAACAGAGGCTTGTACCCAAATGACTTGCAGCATCATACACGTGGGAACGATCGGAGACTTCTCAGCGCGAGCCCCGCTTCCTGAATCCCGACCGCTGCTGCGCTGTTCTCTGGCGTTCGTTAGATGCGTGAAGCCAGTTGAATGACGGCATAAGAGATCAGCATTGCGTGCAGGAAGCTTACAAGTGTGCCGATCAGGATGTATTCCGATTCCATTCGGTTTGATGTTTCTTTGAGTTCACCGAAGCGGAATATTGACTTGGCAGCCACCAGAAAGCCAACGCCGGTCGGTACCCCTGCTAGGATTAACAGATAGACCAGGAACCGTTCCAGCTTGCCAATGACGGATCCGGCATTCGTTAAACCACGCCGCAATGCCTCAATGTCACTTTGGGATTGAAGTAGTTGAGCGTCCAGTTCTTCCAGGTATGGGGCGACAAAGATTGCCACCATATAAGACCCGGCTTGTACGGCCGCTATGGCGCCTGATAAATACAGTAAGGGCCTAAGATAGACCTGCTCCATGCCGACCCACCACGGGAGCGGACCCGATCTAACCCAGAAGGTAGCTGCCACCCAGGCGATCAGTAGGTGCAGCAATTGGTCGACTAGAAAAGCCGTCACAGTTTGTGATCGCGGGAGTGATACCTTGCCCCAATCGACGACGATGTGCAGTACGCTGACGATGACCGGGATTTTCCAGTCTGACCATGCCCCCATAAGCAACCAAAGGCAGACGCCGTGAATAGCACCGTGCTTCAACAACGTTAGAGGCTTGGCTTTGTTGGTGACATCTTTGTTCGTTTGAAGGATGAAGTCGCCCAACAAGTGAGCTGCCAACATCGGTATCCAGCACCGAATTATCTGCGGGTCCACGACTGACTCCCTTCGTTACAACCTTACAGGACTGTATTCGGCGAATACAAGCTCCTTGGCTTGTTAGCTAGCTAGGCCAGTTTCTGGTGACTCGAACACGGTTAGTGCTTCTTCGACGGCATGCCAAGAAGCTCGATCCAAGTGTTGCGCGACAGCCTGCTGGCTAATTCGTTTGGGCTTCCATTTTTCGGCTATCTGGTCCTGTGTCCAGTCCTGCAGAGCACCGACCACCGCCCGGCATTGTGACGCGGTCCAGCGTTGGGCACACGCGTCGAGTAATGTCACTGTCGACTGAAGGAATCCGGAGTGTTCCTTTGGATCGGCTGACCAACTGAGTCGCTTACGCTTTCCTAGTTCTTCAAGCCCACGCCCAGAGAGTTGAAAGGCCAGCCCGTCGCCTTCGCCCAACTTCTCGCCAGGTATGAAGTCGATTGTACCGACTCCTATGGAAACACGCGTATCGACCTGGTCTCCGTCCATGAGCATTCGTAGAGCCGCTCGCATCAGCAATGCACCGCGCAGCGCAAACGCAGGAGCCGTGAACAGCAGCTGCCAACCGTCACCCCGGAATGCGACCAGCTTGAGTGGGCATTGCTTTGGAAAGGCTTTACAGACGATGCCGCCAGCCTTTGGGACGGACCGCTGCAGTAGCTTTCGGTTGGCCAGACTGAGTCGTGTCGAGCCCACGATATCCCCGGTCAGTACCGCGTATTTCCGATTCTTGTGAACCCTCATATACAAGTTATAGAGCTTGTTTTAGTGTTTTACAAGCTTTAGAGGTGAACAAGGGCAAAGCTGAGAGTATTAGAAATGGTATTTTACAAGCTTTAGAGGTTGTTCTTCCGTTGTGGGCGGATCGGCATGCTTTGCTGCCCGCACATTCGGTGTAACCGGGCGTTCGTCTTGGCTGGGAACATAAGTCCAGATAACCCATCACGTGACTGGGCTTACGCAATCCAGATCCGTCGCATGAAAACCCTCTCTACTAGTGCCGGTCACATCCGGTGTCGCGTCTACGCAGAATGGGGGTATTAGGGACAATCGCCTAGCAAGAACCGCGAGATATAGGCGATTGAGAATATGACGGCGGAAGAGTTCCGGTCTGATCATCGTTTACTTGATGGTCGTCCATACATTGAGTTGGTTTGCCAGCAGTTTGGCGACTTTTAGTTCAGATTGAAAGTCTGCAACAACGTGATGCACCTAGTTTGACTTGGAGCTGGGAACAGAGATTAGTTTTCGAAGTCGCCAGAAACAAAAACGAGGTCACGGAACCTCAGAACAAAGGAAAGTCTTATGACACAGTGCCCTGTGACAGAAGAAGCCACCGAAGTTGTCTCCAACGAATTTCAAAATGTCGTTGGTGATATCTTTAAGTACCAGTCTCGAGGAGAGGTTGAATTACTCCCAGCGAGGATTGCCAACGTCGAAAGTCATTTCCCAGCCGGCACGGACTTACTCAGCTCGCTCATCACCATTGACGGCGATGAAATCCAGTGCAGTGTCGTGCTGATAGGCACGACGGAGATCATTACTTCTTTGGCACCGTTCAAGATTTCCGATGCCAGAGACTGGCTGGGGGAATTGACGAACTTGGTTGCTGGCGGCTTGAAGAATAACTTCTGTGAATACAGCGTCGAGTGCCAGTTAGGGCTTCCCAGTTTTGTCCGTTACACGGAATGGGTATCGAACGATTTCGATTGGCAAATACTGTCAGTGACCACGCAATTCGGCGTGGTGTTTGCCTGTTTGCAGGCTGATGTCGATCCTGAAGCTGAATGGGAACACAACGCAGTAGATGCAGCAGCAGACGACGGCGACATCTGCCTCTTCTGATTGAGACGACCTCGCACGAGAGCCCGCAAGCAACTCTGCTCAGCCATCGCTGGGCAACAGCAACGGAAGACAAAACATGTCCGCTAATGTATTGGTCATTGACGATTCTCCAACGATTAGACAATTGGTCTCACAAACTTTGGAGGGTGCGGGGCTAAGGGTCTGTGCAGCCTCCGACGGCTACGACGGCGCCGAGAAAATCAAAGCTGGGGGAGTGGATTGCGTAATCTGTGACGTCCATCTCCCCAATAGAAATGGATTCGACCTAGTAGATGAGATCCGTCAGGTGCCCGAATTCGCGGACCTGCCGATCATCATGCTCTCTACCGATGGTTCGCAATCTTCGTTGGCTCGGGCGAAAGAAGTGGGGGCGTCCGGTTGGATCGTCAAACCATGTCGTCCAACGAAGCTGGTCGAAACCGTCAAGCAACTCATTAATCGCAGCAGTGTGTCGGCCTAGAGCCCGTTGCAAAACGCCGCTGCTAGCATGGTCGGGCTGCAATGCGGCGTATCCGAATGGCAAAGACCGCGTTTTGAAACTTGTTCTAGTGATTCCCTTGACGAATCCCGTGTTGCTTAACTGCAGAGCACCATCGGAAGTTGGGGAATGAGGTGGCTGACGGTTGGGGCCGTCAGCCACTTCCGAATTACTGGTGCTATCCTGCCCCGTAAGCAGCGTTCGCGGGCTTTGCGTACAAGCGATCGAACTTGGCAAACAGTTTGTCGATTTCGTCGTGCACGTGGAATGCGTTTCTGACGACAAGTCCACCACCGATAACAGCGATCGAGCCAGGGCCGCCTAGATTCTCCCACGACTCGGGATCCACCACCGCGTGGATCGCGTTGAGGATTTGATCGTCTGTCACCTTCCACGCCGGATTACGCCGGTAGACACGCGTGAACATCGTTTCGTCTGCGACTTCGGTTGTCGTGACCCACAGGACCTCGTCGCGAATCAACATCTTCAGATCGAGATCGCGAAGCATCAGCCCGATGGCCGTTCGAAAGCTGACATCAGATATCTCAATCTGTGCGACCGCATCTGAAGTTGCGTCAATCGCTTGTTCTTCCAGCGCCTTTCTGTCGATGAATATCGGGACCCCTAGCTCGCTCTTGAAATAGTCGACAACTTCGGCAAGAGTCTCGCCGTCAAATGAGATTTGAGTCTGATTCCTGAGCGCGCGTCGGATCCTCAATTCCTGGCTCGAATATGCATCCACACTGTAAGTCGTGGAGCTTTTGGCGTTCTGTTCGCGGCTGGCGGTGCTTGGTGCTGCGGTTGGCGTCGCCACCGCGGTCGTCCGGCGTCGTCGCGGCGCATCGTCAAACGGGTTGTCTTGATCGCTAGCCGAATCTTCGCTGTCGCCAAAGGGATCGGTTTCCGCTGTGGTTGCGTTTCCGAACGGGTCGTTCTGTTGCCCGAAGGGATCGCTCTCTTGCCCAAACGGGTCTTCAACAAATGGGTGCTCTGACGCTTCCGCTGTGGTGTCTCCGAACGGATCTTGTC
>CAYQMZ010000521.1:0-1049 GCA_964418725.1 uncultured Pirellulaceae bacterium | reverse complement strand
CGCCGACCATGGCCACCATCGCCAGCAATCCGATCAATGGTAATTGTCTTGCCCAAACCATTACTAAACCTCTCTGTCCTAGTCCTCTACTGTCCCGTACGCTCGAACCGAATCGAGCTTGATCAGACGGTGACGCACGCAGCTAGTTACTTACAAGAGCTAAACACGCATCGTTCAGGTTCCAGCCCTAGGGTGAGAACCAAGATCTGATCTACGGACAGATTCTAGGAATTCCGCTCCCAGTCACCAAGGAAAACCGTATGGCTGGATGCGGCACGTCGGCTTCGTTTGGTATAACTCGGCTTGGATTCACTTCATGACGGGCACCACGATGGCAAAAAAGAAGAAACGCAAGAAGGAAAAGCGACGCAAGAACCAAACGACGATGGCGGAATCGGCGGACAAGTTCGCGCTCTACCAACAGTCAGTGCAACACGCAGACCACGAGGTTGAGTTCTTTGAGCAAGCATTCCGAGACGAGTACAATCGCAAACCACTGACGCTCCGAGAAGATTTTTGCGGAACGTATTCTGTTTGCTGCGAGTGGGTGAAATCGCACAAAGAACGGTCGGCATTAGGCGTTGACTTGTGTGCTGAAACGCTCGCTTGGGGCCGCGAAAACAATGCTGGCAAGTTGAAGCCTAGCCAACGCAGTCGACTGACGATCCTGCAGCAAGATGTACGCCGGAGAAACGAGCCACGCGCCGACGTGTTGGCCGCCCAGAACTTCTCGTTCTGGTACTTCAAGACGCGAGAGGAAGTCATCGACTACTTCAAAATCGCCCGCGCCAATCTTAACGACGATGGCGTGATGGTGATGGATATGATGGGCGGCGGTGGTTGTTATGCCGAAGGCCAGATCGACAAACGCACGATCAAGAAGGGCAAGAAAGGCTTCAAGTACCACTGGGAACAAGCCCGGTACAATCCGATCACGTCGGACTGCAGCTTCTACATTCACTTCAAGTTCCCGGATGGCAGTAAGCTGAAACGCGCCTTCGAGTATCACTGGCGGTTCTGGACGATTCCGGAGGTCCGCGAGATGCTTG
>CAYQMZ010000520.1:0-6054 GCA_964418725.1 uncultured Pirellulaceae bacterium | reverse complement strand
CTGCGTTGGCTCGCTGCACGTCTGGGCGCGTCGACTTTGCCTTCGCACCCTTCTTTTTCGCCTTCTTCTTTTTCTTCACGTCGCACGCTCCACAGTCGAGCACCACCAAGGGACTGCCACCTAAAACAACCCGAGATTGTGGAACAAGCTTAACAAAACGCCTCTCGAAGCTCCTTGAGGTAGCGAGCACATTCCTTTCGTACATCGCCATCTTCTTCGTACTCGAGCACGACGTAACCGCGATAATTCGCATCTTCCAAGATCCGAGCAATCCGTCCGAAGTCCGCCGGTTTCTTGACTCGGTCCGGGCCCGACGTAACGACTTTGACTTGAACGTTGATCGCATGAGGTGCGGCCGCGGCCAGTTCCGCATACACGTCGGTCGAGTGGAAGTTGCCGGTGTCTAAATTGACTCCGAACCACTGACTATTCACATCCTTCACGATCGCCAGCAACCCTTCACTAGTGCTTGTCGGACCACCGTGATTCTCTAACGCAAGATGAACGCCATGCCGACCCGCTAAGTCACAGCACTCTTGAATCCCTGCGACGATCAGCTTGTGTGTTTCTTCTTTTGACTGGCCTTTCGGCACATGGCCGGCGAAGATTCGAATGACTGGTGCTCCAAGAACTTCGGCACGCTGAATCCAGCGTTTCACGTCGGCGATTTCTTTATCGCGTTTTGGCCCGGTCGGAACACCAAAGTCGCAACGAATTGCGGTCCCCGAAATATCCAGCCCGCTGCGGAAGCAGTGCCGTTTCAGCTTGCGAAGGTATTCGTCGGTCACAGGGTCTTCGAAGTAATAGGACGTCAGTTCCGTTCCTTCCACCCCAAGCCGCGCACACTCATCGACGAAGTCGAACATCGTCATCTTCGCGGCTTTGCCCTGCAAGAAGTTGCGGTAACTGTAGGCCGCCAAACTGAATTTGTAGTTCGTCGGAATTCGAGCCCGCAGTGGCTGAAATGCGGTCGCAACGCCACTGAGCGCCGTCACACCCACGGCCGAAGCAATCATGCACTGACGGCGGTTGATCGCCCGATCCGAAAAAGCCAATTTGTTCTTTTCCATCATTTCTCCAGCAACTTTGAATACAGTTTGAGCGTCTCGCGAGCCATTGTTTCGGCATTTCGATTGTCAGCAATCGCCTGCCTTCCGGCTGCTCCCAACGACTCGCAATGCTCTGAATCATTGAGCAGATTGTCCCATGCCGCGGTCAACTCTTCGACATTGTTCGGCGGCACAAGCACACCACAATTCGATTCGCGGATCAACTCTGGGAATGCCCCATGATCTGGCAGTACCACGGGAACGCCGCACGCCATCGCCTCCAACGCAAAACGTCCTTTGGGTTCGCGATACGTCGTTGGGACACTGAAAAGGTCCAGACCATCGAGGAATCGGACCTTCGCATCCCGGTCTACGGTGCCATGGTAGTGGTAGGACTCCGACAATCCCGCAGCATCCAATTTGTCGAACTGTACTTGAGCAAACGTTTGGTGCTCCGTTCCCAACCACCCAGCAATCTGCAACTGAACATCGCTTCGGCGTTGCCGCAAACTCACAAAAGCATCCACCAGAACGTGGAACCCTTTTTCCGGAGTCAAGCGAGCTAGGTAACCAATCGTCTTGTGCGGGCGTGACTGACTGGGCGTCGTGTCCCGAAAATCATCACTCTCGATACCCAACGGAATGATGTGAAACTTCTCTCGCGGCAGTTCCAGTCTTTCCGACATATAGTCCGCGTAGTACTGACTGTGTACGACGTACGCATCGATTGATTCAGACAGACGGCGGATCTGGTTGATGGACTGCTGGGCATAGCTGTCTGGAATGTAGTCCAAGAAGATATCGTCGCCTTGCAACGTCACGACGATCGGGCAGCCGATTTGCTTTTTGATCTCGGGTGCACATCCCGCAATCAACGCATTCGTGAAGTTGATAACCTGCGGCTTGGCAGCACTCAAGAACTGCATCAGCCGCCGCACTTCCTTCGTTTGAAATCCGGCGCTGCCTTTCAGCATCGACACCGTCATGTCACCCAACATCGCAGGATCGGCTTGCACGTCTTTCTTCGTTGCCCAACGGATCAGTTTCGGATGATTCAGAATCCGATCGAACGCTGCAGGCAGACGACGCAAGAAAGGAATCTTCTGCTGAAGGTAAACATTGATTCCACCGAAAAACACCTGGTCGATGCTGACGTCCTGTTCGTCCGTCGTGATCGGTGTGTACGTGGGCACCAATTGAGTGTCGACACCCAACTTGGTCATTGCACGAACGAGCGTGTTGTCATTCAGGCAACTCCCGCAGTACATACCGCCCGCGCCCGCTGTTAAGTAGACAACGCGTTCTGGCATCGAGCTAGGAAGCTCATTCGCAGGTTCAATGACCACCAGCCAAGACCTCACTGGAAACGAACAACAGACCAACGTAACAGCAACGACGCAATAACTTCATAGCTCCGCCGCACGAGCTGTCGAGAACGGTGCCTTGCGAAACCGCCAAGCCATCCGCGCGATCCAAAATGTGCCGATGATACCGCCCCATCGCACCGCGCCCTCTTCGAACACCACGGTTCCGTTGAAGAGTATGAAGAAGGCATAGGCGTGCAGGCCGTAGCTGAAATACGTCCAAGCCGTGGCCCGTTTGACGGTGCCCCGCGCTTCCGAAACACGTGTGCCGGGGAAACTACATCGCCAAAGCTGAATGACATCGACCAGCCACAAGAACAGCAACAAATAGCTGAACCAGATACCACCGCCGTAGGCATAGCCAATTACGGCCTCTGTCCGGTCGGCCGTCAGTTGGACCGCGTCGGCGTGGCTCCAACGGTGGTGAAAGTGAAACGCGAAAAGGGCGTGCAACCAAAGCGAGACACACCCCGTCGTCCACAGGAGACGATAGCCCTTCGTACGACGGCCCGACACCCAGAACAAGACCGCAAACAAATAGGCGATCAAGCTCACATAGATCGTCGAGACTATCAGAAAGTCGCCCATCGGCTGTACCTAAGTTGAACAAAGCCCGCATTGTAGCTTGGATAGCCAAACCCGTGGCAACGTAACGCGACAGGACAAGAGCTCGAATCAGCAGTCAACGACGGGGCGCTCAGCCTGTTCGCCCCTCCACCCGTCAAACGCCTCACGATCCAACCTGCTGCACCAGTAAAGCTGGCTCCCAAGTCACGGCTGCACCGCCCAAATTCAGGTTCTCACTCGTATCTTCCAATGCTTGCAGCCACGTGTATGGCTAGGGTTCCCGCCGATTGATTTACAAATGTCGCTCATCAGAAAAACGGGGTGGGCAAACCACTTTCGTCGCCTTAAATGGTGTGGCGAGTCAAGCGGCCGTTGACCGCCACGTATCCTCCGACATTCAGATTTAACGTGGAGTCAAACCATGCGTCTACGCAATACGGTCGCAACGGCGATCGCGTTCGCTACTATTTGCTTTTCCAGTTCTGCCTTTAGCAAAGACATTGTCGACACCGCTGTCTCCAGTGGTTCGTTCAACACCCTGGTCGCCGCTGTGAAAGCGGCCGGTCTTGTCGATGCTCTCAAAGGTGACGGACCGCTGACAGTTTTAGCACCCACCGACGAGGCGTTTGCGAAACTGCCTCCCGGTACTGTCGAGACGTTGCTGAAACCCGAAAACAAGCAACAGTTGATCGACATCCTGACTTTCCATGTGATTCCCGCAAAAGCCGGATCTAACCAAGTCCGCAAACTGGATAGCGCGAAAAGCCTTAACGGACAGCTGGTTGATATTGGCTTAGCGGATGGCAATCTGACCGTTGACGGAGCCAAGATCGTGAAGACAGATATCGCCTGCGACAATGGCGTAATCCATGTCATCGACCAAGTGATCTTGCCTGCTTCTGACAACATCCCAACCGTCGCCACGAAGGCTGGTGCCTTCAACACGCTCCTTGCTGCCGCTAAAGCCGGTGGCTTGGTTGAAGCTCTCTCTGGCAAAGGCCCGCTAACTGTCTTCGCTCCAACCGACGAAGCGTTTGCAAAGCTTCCTGCTGGAACGATCGACACCTTGCTGAAACCAGAGAACAAGGGACAACTGGCCGACATTCTCAAGTACCATGTCGTCGCCGGACGCGTCTACTCAGCGGACGCTTTGGCAGCGAAGGCGGCCCCAACTCTTCAGGGCGGCAGCGTCGCAATTACCGCCAATGATTCAGGAGCAAAGGTCAACGGAGCCAACCTGGTTCAGACGGATATCGACGCAAGCAACGGCGTCATCCACGTGATCGACAGCGTCTTGCTGCCACCAAAGGGCCAAGCAATGAGCCCTAAGACAATGATTCAAGATGCAATCGCAAAGGGTGCACCCGTTTACAACGCCGGCCACGCGGGTGAGTGTGCACAGATCTACATGGACACTGCAGAGCAGTTGTTGTCACGCAACGACCATGGTCTGAACAGCCACCAAGCTAGATCGCTGATGACTTCTTTGAACAGTGCGAAATCGTGTTCTTGCATGGACACGCGAGCATGGACCATGCGTCGAGCACTCGACTCGGCCTACGTCGCCATGCTAAACGCTCGCTAATCAGCACAGCGAAATACATCTCTCCGACAACCGGAGTGACGCAAGCGGACGGGCAACACCAATCTCCCGAATGGTGCTGCCCGTTCTGCGTTACAGCGTTACCCAACTCGCATTGGTCTGTCGTAAGGCTGCTAAATAGCGACGTTCCGATTAAGCAATTGAAGAACGGCCGCCTGAAGTCACGCTTGCCCTTCTTCGTCAAACCACATTGCGACCAAACCACCTGCGTAACCCAGCATCAACGCGAAGAGCGCGTGTCCGATGTGCAGGTAGTTGGAGAACGGTGTTAGGAACGGATAGCCGTTGGGACCAATGAAGAAGACACCGTAGTGTGTCATGTTGGAATCCGGTTCGGGATTCACCACCGGATAGAGTTTCTCGAGTATCCAAGTTGTTGCGAGCGAGTATTCGACGTTGTTCCAAATCATCAATACGTAGGCCCATCCCACCAATGAAAAGCCCAGCGAAAAGTTTCTGCGGGCCTTCGGTGAGCTGCACCAATGCAGCGTAAACAGTACGAGAATCGCGAGAGACACCGAGACAACGGCAAAATTCCATTCGCGAGTCGGGTGCGTCAGACCGGCGAATCCGATGCTGGCCACAGCAACCACACTCAATAGGGACCGAAGGGAAACTTGAGCCATACACTCACACCTCGTCAGTCATAGTAGGACAACAGAGCCTGAGTCCCATTCCGCATAAAAAGCGATGCGACCCATTCCGACCAACCTCACCTCACTGCGTCACGATAGCCGCGAATGAAATCTGACTGCGGGTCTCGCTCCAACAGAATATCATACATGGCAAGCACGCACGGAATCCTACTCTGTGTGTCCGTAGAACTAACAAGGTCGCTTAGTCGACGGAGCAACGCACGCATCTCCTCCTCCGTCGCGGATTCCAGGACATACAGAGTGTTCCCCCAGACGTTGTACAGAGTGGTCACCGTGTTTTGCCACGGGCGATCGTCCCCGTCGAAGGAAATGAGCTGTCGGAGCTTATTGATTTCAGCCCATTGCTGTTCACGAAGGCGGTACCAACAATGTCGTCGAGTCACCCAGATTGCAAACCGCGTGGGCACGATCGCCACCAAAACGCAGGCGACGGCCATGAACGTTCGCCGACACACTGGCTTTCGCCGACTGCCCTTAGTCGCTCCGTGAATCAGATTCATTGCTCGTTGCGAAAACGTGTGGGTGCGTCAAAAACTCGCCGTCGACCGACGGAATCTCCTTCACTCATCCGTGCGCATGGTGTCTTCGAACGGAAGCTTCATAGGCAGCAGTTGCGTATGGATAGCCCCATGCGACACCTGACAGAAACACGATTCCCAAAACCAATCGCCACTGAACCGACTTCTGCTTCATCGAATCCACCTTTGGTGCTTCGCCCCTAAGCTAAACGTCAAGTCTAACCGCGAACGGGACCGCAACCAACCTTTGCGTTAGGCGTTCGTGCATACGTCGTACGAATCACCGGTGCTCGGAAG
>CAYQMZ010000519.1:1389-6058 GCA_964418725.1 uncultured Pirellulaceae bacterium | reverse complement strand
ATTCATGCCGCAGTCGAGTCCCCCAACCAAAATCGGCCGCCTACTCTGATGTACTTCGTGCGTTATCGGCACATTCAGCGCCTTCGGGTAGGCTTGAACCAGTTGGCCTAGCCACGCATCGAACGCTGAGTACACAATCGTTGGTACACACTGGTCCGTACGCGTTCGGTTGACGCGGGCGTAGTACCGCAAATGCGAATGCGACTCTGACTTTCCTCGACGGTTCACCCAAATGCCAACACCCAGCGAATTTGTCCCGTACCTCAGCATCACCAACGCTAAGAAGGCCGTCGCCTTCTACACCGACGTGTTCGGCGTTGCTCCACACTTGCTGCTTAATATGCCGGACGGGCGTCTGATGCATTGTGAATTTCGCATCGGCAATGCTCGCTTCTTCATTAGCGAAGAACTTCCGGAACATGGAGGAACGCCAAGCCCCACACGTCTTGCCGCAACGAGTGTCGCGATTCACCTGTACGTTGATGACTGTGACGCAATGGTCGAAACGATGAAAGAGCATGGTTCGACAGTTCTCATGGAACCCGCTGACATGTTTTGGGGCGAACGTTTTGGGCGTGTTCGTGATCCTTTTGGACATGAGTGGGGAATCGCAACGCAACTTCGTGAAATGTCGCCTGAAGAGATTCAGTCGGCAGCCATTCAAATGTTTGCCGACATGTCCGAGTAATCCGCTACGCAGCTGCAAGCGTGTTTCAACCGATCAACCAAGCTGTTTTTCCCGCGCCGGGTAGGGATACTGCTGTCGAGATTCTTCGACGCAAGTGGCTTCGCACGCAGGAAGCCGTGCGTTAACTCATCTTCCAAGATTGTGGAGTATCGCCGAAAATGGCCCGTTTGATTCTGACCTGCGTTCAGTCACGTGATCGTGCGGCAGGATATCGTGCACACGGCAAGTACTGAACGAAACGATGGCGGACAAGCGATCTCACACAACTCACCTCAGTCTTATTGATCGTCTACAGGATGGTGAGGGGAAGAGCGGGTGGACGCGTTTTCTGCAGACGTACGAACCGCTGATCTTCCAGTGGCTACGGTTTCAACGCGTCAGCATTGAGGATTCCGAAGACATCGCACAGGAAGTACTGATTCGCATCAATCAGAAGATCCCTGAGTTCGAACATGATGGACGCCCCGGTGTTTTTCGTGGTTGGATGCACCGCATCACCATCAATGTGATGAGAAACTTTCGACGTGCCAGGGCGACACGCACAGCGAGAGACCAAGATAGCTTCGACCGCGTTCTTAGTCAGCTTCAAGATCCCCGCAGCGATCTGTCGCGTGAATTCCATCGCCAACACAATCTCTATCTTTTGAAACGCCTGCTAGATGATTTGAAGCAGTCTTTCTCGGAACAGAATCTGGAGATGTTCTATCGCTACTGTGTTGATGAGGAAGACGTGGAGTCGATAGCGGAGGAGTTTGGGGTCGCAAAGAATGCCGTCTATGTCGCCAAGTTCCGAATCCTCCGTGCGTTGAAGTCCAGAGTCGGCGACGTTGAGGACTTTCTCAATGCGGACTCGATCGAGTTTGAGGAAACCTAGTCGATCGGCGTTCGAACCGCATGAATCGTCGGCTAGTCTCTTGGCAAGAGAAAGAAGACTAGTTGGAGGGGCGGCGAGACAGCTCGGGGCTTCGGAAGGCTGTGTTTCCTAACTCCAATAACCCAATTGAATCTCCGGCGGCTCTCCTACAACGGTCGCGATTTTGGCGTCTGCACTTCGCTGAATTTGTGTTCTCCGATCAGTTATTTGAGAATGATTCAGCCACAAAATCAGGAGAGTTGAAATGAAGATGCGATTTAGTCTCCGCGTTGCATTCATATTGCTAACGTTGCTGTGCGTTTGGCTCGGAACTACGGTGCACACTGCCAATCGCCAGCGTAGACTGGTGGCGTGGATTACGAAATCTGGCGGGCGAGGTGTTTATGAATTCCAAGCTCCGAAATGGCCAAGCAACTCGCCGCCACGAGAACCGAACGGTCCAGATTGGCTTCGCGACTTGATGGGGATAGATTTTTTCGAGCGTCTTACGATTGTCTACATGGCCGATACGAACACAACAAACATCGCGCCGCTACGCTCGTTGAAGTATTTGAGGTGCCTCGATCTAGGTGGAACAGATGTCGATGACGCTACACCTTTATCCAGGCTTCGCAGGCTAAAGGAGTTGTATCTGGGGCGTACCGAGATGGTTGATCTGTCTCCCCTCTCGAAACTCGATTCACTCACATTCCTCGACTTGAACTCAACGGATGTTTGCGACGTTAGCCCATTGTCTGACTGTCCACTCGAATACCTCAATCTTCGGTACACGGAAGTCCGTGATGTGGCACCGCTGGCACAGATCAAGAACTTGGAGTACCTGGATATTTCTGACACACTCGTTCCCGAAGAGTCATATCGAAAACTAGAGAACGAGCTCCCAAACTGCAGAATTAGTTGGACAGCAAACCGCGTTAACTGAGGACTTGGGAGTAAACAGATAAGAGGGCGGTTGGGCTGTGGACCGACAGTGTTGACTTCTGTGCATGGTGAGCGTTGCGTCAAGCGTTTTTCGATATCGCCCGTCGCCGGGTCGCAGCATGGACGTGTAGCAAGCTACCGCGAGTTCAGCAGACCTTTGTCCGCATGTTTCCACATAAAAACTTGAGGTGGCGCAAGATTCCAGGCAAATCTGTACATTTTAGGGAAGAACTGGAACACCTTTCCAACGCGCCAGATTTCAATTCTGCTTGAACCACGGCGACTCGCAACTGTGTCTCACCCGACAAAACAACAGCTTCTGGCCTACCTAGATGGCAATAGCTCGGACGTAGAGTCGACGCTTGTCGAGCTGCATCTTGGGCAGTGCATGGATTGCTGCGAGTACGTCGAAAACGCCACCCGAGAGTCTCCGCTCTTGAAGGCTGTCCATCAGGCCGGGCAAACATTTCGAGAGATCCACGAAGCGGAAGCGGTATGCCCTTCACGTCATGAAGTGGCTCTCTTGGTTTGCCCGGAAGGATACGAATTGACCGCGAAGATCGGAGAAGGTGGCTGCGGCGTCGTTTACGAAGCCAACGACAAGCAGCTTCATCGCACGGTGGCGTTGAAGTTTCCCAAAGCCCGAACGCTCTCCGCTACTGGTCGGAAACGGTTCCGCGAAGAGGCGCAGCTTTCTGCGTCACTCCAACACCCAAACATCGTCCAAATCTTCGACGTGATTCACGATGAGATCTCTCCGTGCATCGCAATGGAGTACGTTGCAGGCGGATCGCTGGAGCAGCTGATTCGAACGGAGGCCTATTCGGTCGACGACGTTGTTCGCATTGTCGCCGTCATTGCGCACGCCGTGCACTATGCACATACACGCGGTGTTGTTCATCGCGACCTAAAGCCTGCCAACATTTTGCTTTCCGATCCCGATGGGCAAAGCGAGGGACTCTCTGGACGAGTTCCCAAGGTTTCGGATTTTGGCTTGGCGAGACACGCCGATTCGGAAGCAACGGTTGCAATGAAAGGCGTCGTCGCTGGAACCCCGGCATTCATGGCGCCAGAGCAAATCAAGAGTCACCAAGTCACGGCATCTGCCGATATCTATTCGCTGGGCGCGATCCTCTACCGACTAATCCCAGGCCGACCACCTTTCACTGGTGAGAAGTCTGACGACACGATTGAGAACGTTCTGCATACGGCGCCTGATCCGCCACGCCAAGTTGTGCCGACTCTATCACGTGATCTCGACGCCATCTGTTTGAAGTGTCTCAACAAGTCGCCCGAGGACCGTTACGGATCGGCCGCGGAGTTGGCTGAAGACCTCCATCGGTACTTGGCGGGCCGACCAATCTTTGCACGTTCGATCGGATTTGGAGAAACAGCGATAAAGGCCTGTAAACGGCATCCTTTGACAGCCTTAATGGCAACCGCCTTGGCATGTTCGCTGTTGGTTGGAGCGATCGGCGTCGCCGTTCAGTGGCAACGTACCGAGTTGGCGAACCGCAGACTTCGGACGTCCAACAATGTGTTGGCAACAAGAACAGAGGAACTCGATACAACCCGCGGTGAACTGGCAACGGAACTTGCTAACGCACAACAGCGTGAAGTTGTATCCACGTTCGAACGCGGGGTAAGTTTGGCGGAATCCGGAGAAGTCGCGTCGGGTGTGTTATGGATGGCAGAAAGCTTGCGACTATCGGAGAGAGTCAACAGTGCAACCGATGCAGGTGCCAATGCTGGGCGAACTACATCGAATTTCGAACGGTTGATTCGACTGAATTTGGACACTTGGCAACCATATTTGGCCACGTGCCGATTGAGTTATTCGCAACGGCCTCGCTCGAAACCGATTGCGACGCACGATGGGCGTTTCATTTATTCCTTGGCTGACGATGGACTGCGGAGATGGCGGACAGACGAAGACTCTTCAGTCTTGTGGCCACCTGGAAGCGACTCGCCTTTGCTTGTAACGCCGACCGACGTTTCCAAGAGCGGTGACACGCTTATCGCCATCGATTCGGCAGGTTTGCTGAACATCATCGACAACACGTCACATTCGACACAACGAAAACTCAAACTTCCAACTACTGACGTAGATTTTGGCGACGCTGTGTTTCTCGATCACTCGGATAATCGAATCGCGGCGGTTGGCTATCGACGCGGTATCAACGTCG